>JAPLHV010000018.1 GCA_026389455.1 Coprothermobacterota bacterium | reverse complement strand
GTTGAAGATCACTCCCGTCCCCACCGACCTCGTCGAGATCCTGCAGCAGACACTGAAGGACGTGGATTTCCTGACCCTTCAGCAGCGCCTCCGTTTCCATAAGCAACTGGATTCTCTGCCTTCGATCCTCGCTGATCCGGAAAGCATCCATCGCCTCTTTGAGAACCTGCTGACCAACGCCATCAAGTTCTCTCCCCCCGATGGAGAGGTGGAGATCAGCCTTGCCCTGCAAGGAGAGGAAGCCCTCTTCCGCGTGCGCGACTTCGGCGCCGGCATCCCTCCCGAAGAGATCCCCCAGCTCTTCCAACCCTTCCAACGGACGACCGGCGCCAACCAGGCCGTCATTCCCGGAACCGGTCTGGGCCTCTACACGGCCAAGCTGATCGTGGAAGCGCACGGCGGCTCGATTGCCTTGCATAGCGAGCTTGGGAAGGGGACCACCATCGTGGTCCGCCTGCCGCTTAACTCCGGAATTACTGGGACATGATAGATTCTTGGAACAAAATAGCTATTTCTCGAATAATTACCGCAATGGAGGGAATCTCTGCTCGGGCAGAGACAACGAGTGGGCGTCGTTTCCCTCTGGCGCCGGCCGTCTTGAACGGGAAAATGGAGGGAAACGCTAAAAGTAAAGATCTGACCCCGGACTTCTCACATGCATCCGCTCTTTGATCCCGTCACGCTGGTCAATCTTTTCCTCTGCATCGTGATCGTGATAATAAGCATCATCGGGTACGTGAAGATCCGTTCTACAACCCCGCTCTTCATTGGCGCCGCGTTTTTCCTCTTCGGTGTTTCGCACGTGGCGACCCTCCTTGGCCTCAGTTCAGCCCTTGAACCGGAGATGATCATCATCCGGGCGCTTGGGTACATCCTCGTCTGCGTCGGCGTGTACCTGATCATCCGGGAGATCATGCTCCGGATGAAAAATGAGAAGGAGCTTAAGACTGAACGGCTTGGGCTTGAGCGCCGCGTGGACGAACGAACTGCGGAAATCCAGCGGACAAACGAGGCGCTGCAGGCGAACCGGAGGCAACTGACGGACATCATCGATTTTCTGCCGGACGCCACTCTCGCCATTGATAAGGAAGGGCGCGTCATCATCTGGAATCGGGCCATCGAGGAAATGACTGGCGTTTCGGCCGCGGAAATGATCGGTCATAGCGACTTCGCCTACACAATCCCGTTTCATAGAGAGGCGCGACCGCTGTTGATGGATTTGGTCTTTGCAGATCACGAGGAGGTTGCGGCCCGGCATCCTAAAATCACCCGTGCAGGTGACACCCTCATGGCGGAAGTGTTTTGCAACGCCCTCTACAACAATAAAGGCGCATGGGTTTTGGCAAAGGCTTCGCCCCTGCACGATCAGTCTGGCAACATTGTAGGCGCGATCGAGAGCATTCGCGACATCACCGAACGCAAACAGGCGGAGGAGGCGTTGAGGAAGCGGAATGCTTTTGTTGAAAGCGTGTTGGAAAACGCTCCTATCGGTTTCGCCGTGAACACGATCGATGACGGACAGCGCGTGTTTGTCAGCCGCAATTTCGAGAAGATCTACGGAGTGCCGGAAGGCAGCGTGCAGAGCGTCGCGGACTACTTCCAGAAAGTGTATCTCGATCCAGCGTTCCGGGAGAAGATGCGCGAGCGTATATTGGGTGACATGGCCACGGGGGATGCCGCGCGAATGCGTTGGGAAGATATCCCGATCACCACGGAGTCCGGTGAATGCAAGGTCGTCACGGCCATCAACATTCCGTTGCTTGAACAGAACTTGATGATCTCCACAGTGCAGGACGTCACCGAGCGCAAGAGGGCGGAAGAAGCGCTGCGGGAAGAGCGCCAGCGCCTGGCTGGCATCATCAAAGGAACCAATGCCGGGACATGGGAATGGAATGTCCAGACAGGGGAAACCGTCTTCAATGATCGTTGGGCTGAAATCATCGGATACACCTTGGATGAGATTTCCCCCGTGTCGATAGAAACTTGGATGAAATTTGCCCATCCGGACGATCTTATGACTAGCGACGAGTTGCTTGAAAAACATTTCCATGGCGAGCTTGACTACTATGAGTTCGAATCGCGAATGAAACATAAAGACGGAAACTGGATCTGGGTTCTGGACAGAGGCAAAGTGACTTCCTGGACGGAAGAGGGGAAACCACTGATGATGATGGGAACACATCAGGACATCACCGAGCGCAAACAGTTGGAGGAGCGCATCCGTCAGGTCCGCACGGACCTCCTCTTCGCTGTCTCCCACGACCTGAAGTCTCCCCTCCAGGCTCTCCATCAATCCCAGGAGATGCTAAGCTCACTGCAACCAGGAGAGGGGCTGGTCCGCTTCCAGG
>JAPLHV010000186.1 GCA_026389455.1 Coprothermobacterota bacterium | reverse complement strand
GCCGCCACTGCCATCCGGTAGAAGCTGACCACCGGCCCGGGCGCCTGGGACCAGCGGATGAAGAGCGAAGAAAAGGTCAGGGAGAGGATCCCCACCACCAGTGCCAGGTAGGGCAGCGCTTTCTTCATGCGGTCGGCAGCCCTCGTCTGGTCAAGCTTCCCGCTGGTGAGCGGCGCGAATCGATCGGCAGCACCGGGCGTCGCACTGTTTTGGGAAGTGATTCTGGTAAGCTGCTCTTTGGGCATGTCCCGATAGGATCGCACAGCCCGAGAGGGGAAGTCCAGGCGCGGGTCTGCCCTAAAAAGGCTCGATGGCGAAGGGCATGGGATGGCTTTGTTCATCGTTACCGCTCGAATATGCTATAAAAGGGTCTATGGAAACCTGGGACGCAATTCGCACAAGACGGTCAATCCGCAAGTACAAGCCGCTGCCAGTGGAAGAGGACAAGCTGGCGCGCATCCTGGAAGTCCTCCAATACGCCCCCTCGGCCAAGAACTTGCAGCCCTGGCGGGTCATCTTGGTTCAAGACCCGGCCACCATTGAGAAGCTGGCGGTGGCCTGCCGCAACCAGAAGTATCTCACCCAAGCCCCGATCCTGTTGGCAATCTGCGGCCTGGAGGGGGAAGCCTATCAGACCATGGGCGGGTACTGGAACTCGCTTGCTGTGGACTGCTCGATCCTCCTCGACCAATTGACCCTGGCCGCTTGCTCGGAAGGGTTGGGAACCTGCTGGATCGGCGCCTACCACGAGGAAGAGGTAAAGGCTGTGTTGGGGATCCCGCCGGAGATCCGAGTGATCGCCCTCACCCCCCTCGGCTACCCGGACGAGGAACCCAACAGGCGGCCTCGCAAAGCCCTTTCGGAGGTTCTCTTCCTGGAACGATGGGGCCAGAGCGGCGAATAGTCCGAAGCGCGAAGAGGGTAAACGATGCTGATCATCCACGTTTTCGTCCGTGTCAAGGCGGACCATCTCGATGCCTTCCGCTCGGCGACCTTGGCGAATGCTCGAGCCAGCCTGCTGGAACCAGGAGTAGCTCGTTTCGATGTCCTGCAACAAGCCGACGACCCAACCCGCTTCCTCTTGGTGGAAGTCTACCGAACACAAGAGGATCCTGCCCGGCACAAGGAAACCACACATTACCAAGTTTGGCGCGCTGCCGTGGCGGAGATGATGGCTGAACCGCGAACCAGCCTGCAGTACGAAAACGTCTTTCCGGACGAGAGCGGCTGGGGCTGACGAAGTTAGCGGAGACGCGATTGCGTTTTGAATTCGCCACCGCCGGCCGCGTGCTCTTCGGCCCCGGCGTCCTCTCTGAACTGGGTCCGGTCGCACGAAGTTACGGCGCCCATGCCTTGGCGGTCTTTGGGGGAGATGCCGAGCGAGGGCGACAGTCGCTTGATCTCCTTCAGGAAGGGGGGGTAGAAACATTCCTCTTCTCAGTCCGCGGAGAGCCAACCTTGGAGATGGTTCGCCAAGCGGTGTGTCTCGGTCACCAAGCCGAGGTAGATCTCGTGGTCGGCTTCGGCGGAGGTTCCGTACTGGATCTGGCCAAAGCCGCGGCAGCCCTCCTGACCAACCGGGGAGATCCCCTCGATTACCTGGAGGTGATCGGTGGGGGCCAAGCCCTGCACCAGCCATCCCTCCCCCTGATCGCCATCCCCACCACCAGCGGTAGCGGCTCAGAAGTCACCCGCAACGCGGTTCTGCTCTCTCCCTTGCACCGGGTCAAAGCTAGCCTGCGCGGCCCAACCCTGCTTCCCAAGCTGGCGCTGGTGGATCCTTCCCTGACACTCAGCATGCCGCCCAAGCTCACCGCCTCGACTGGGTTGGACGCCCTTGCCCAACTGATCGAACCGTTCCTCTCACGACGGGCCAATCCACTGGTCGAGGCGCTCTGCCGGGAGGGGATGGCCCGTTCGGCTCGCTCGCTGCAGGTTGCCTATCACGACGGGATGAACTTGTCTGCACGCGAGGATCTGTCCCTGGCCAGCTTGCTCGGGGGGATGGCTTTGGCCAATGCCGGCCTGGGTGCGGTGCATGGGTTGGCGGCAGCTTGATAGCTCCCGGCAGGGTGTTCTGCGGCATCTTCCCTGCTCCGCACGGAGCGATCTGCGCCCGCCTGCTCCCGCTTGTCTTTGAAGCGAACTGGCGGGCCGTCCAAAGGAGGGGGGCGCAGGAGACTCGCAGCCGCTTCCGCGAAGTCGCCGCTATCCTCACCGACAAGCCCGAAGCCTCCGTCGAGGAGGCCATCGAGTGGTTGACCGAGCTGGTTGTTGAGCTGCAGATCCCGGGCTTGGCTTCATACGGGATGGCCCTCGCCGACTTCCCCGCCCTGATTGAGCAGGCCGCGCGTTCCAGCAGCATGCAGGGCAACCCGGCGCCGCTGGAGGCCGATGAGTTGTCGCAGGCGCTGGCTGATGCCCTCTGATTGCACGAAGATCGTTCTCTTTGTCCCCGCGGAGGCGAAATGTCTCCACCGGGTCAAGCTTGACCTTTCCTGATTCCCGCAGTATCGAACTACGCTCCTATCTGGCTCTGGCGGTGGGCCTCTTCGCCCTCGGCTTGTCGGCTATCTTCATCCGTTGGGCGGACGCTCCCGGGGTCGTCTCTAGTTTCTATCGGATGCTCATCGCCACTGCCGTCATGGCCTGGCCTTTCTTCCGCAGCCTGCGCCGGCGCACGGAGATTCCCTGGCGCGGGATTTGGATCGCCGCTGCCGGCGGGGTGCTGTTCGCCATCGACAATGCCCTCTGGGCTACCGGGGTGCGCTTGGGAGGAGCCGCCAACCCCACCCTGTTAGCCAACACCGCGCCGCTCTGGGTAGGGTTGGGGGCGATGTTCTTCTTCCACGAACGATTGAATTGGAAGTTTTGGCTGGGGCTCTTCGTAGCCATGCTGGGAGCGGCGGGGATCCTCGGCCTCGACTCGTTGGGCGCCTCGACGCTGTGGTTGGGCAGCTTGCTGGGGTTGTTGGCCGGCTTCTTCTACGGCGGCTACTACCTAGTGACCCAGCGAGGGCGTCAGCTCCTCGACCCTCTCAGCTATTTCTGGCCGGCTGCATTCAGCTCCACCGTCTGCCTGTTGGCGGCCTGCCTGGTAGGCGGCTTGCCGATGTCGGGCTTCTCTTCCGCCACCTGGATGAGTTTCCTCGGCCTCGGCCTGATCACCCAGTGCATCGGGCAGTTCTCCATCAACTACGCCCTCGGCAACATCCCCGCTTCCCTGGTAGCCCCCACCATGCTGGGACAACCGGTAGTCACCGCCCTACTGGCTATACCGCTCCTGGGAGAATGGATCAGTGGGTGGCAATTGCTGGCCGGGGCTGTCGTCTTGGGGGGTGTTTACCTGGTTTACTCCAGTCGGCTCAAACCCAGCCAAGCGGTCCCCAGGAGCGCAGCGAGGTGAAGAGCAAGAAGGCTGGGGACGCCTCCCCAGCCTTCTTGCAAATGCAACCCGGACGATGGATCAGGGCCGGGGAAAGACCAAAGAACAGGGTCGGATGGTCTGCAGCCAAACCCCCATACCTGCTTCGAATCGACCGTCGAACCAGAGCGCGGAGGAACCAAGGATGCCGACCGCCATCGCCTCGTCCAGCGTGAAGGTGATTCCGCCCTGCAGCACCCGCACCGACGCCCAATCGATTGAGTTGGCATAGGGGATCCCCACCATATTCCAGCCAGGATACATCGTTCTAGTCAGGGAATCCTCCGGGTAGACAGTACCGTTGATGCCCAACGAGTAAGGCTGGCTGACTCCCGCAACAAGGAGCCAGTAGCCGTCGCCTGGCGTCAAAGAGATCTGGTTGGTGGTTTGGTAGCGGTTGTTGAGGGGATCCCAACGGCAGAGGAGCCAGACTGGGAGACCACCGAAGACTGTCTTTGGTTTCGGGTCGGTGACCAGGGGGAGAGAGATCATGTTCCACCCATTGTGAATGCTTAGCGGGAATTGGAATGCGCCGGCCGCCCAGACCTGGCAGCCCCAGAAGGGATTCGAAGTCCCCAGGTAAAGGCCTCCATTGGCAGCCTTCAGGGTGCGGAATCCATAGTTGTTGGGGTCTCCGAAACCGGTCAATGTCACCGGCGACCAGGACAATCCGTCCTTGGTCTTCCACAGGTCGGCGCCTGCGCCCAGCAAGAGCAGATCGATCATCTCCTGGCTCAAGGTATCCAAGGGCGGCGGCAGGGGTCCGACGGAAGCGGTCAGGTAGCGCAAGAATACTGAAGCGTCGAAGGTTCCCAGATATAGCACATCATTATATACTTCCAGGCTCCAGCAATAGAAGTTCAGCATGTTGCCAAAGCCGGAGGACCATCCGCTGAGCGGGTTCCGGGGTGGCGCGCCGAGGGGGGGAGCGACAGGGTTGCGATCGCCTACCAGCAGATCCCAACTGTTGTCGGGGTACACGCGGATCACGTCGAAGCCCTTGAAGGTTTGATAGCCGGAGACAAAGGGGAGGCCAATCGAGCCGATGTAAAGGTCTCCCTTGAACTCTTTCATGGTCGCTGCCCATCCATTGAAGCCGCTTCCGGCCCCGTCGCCGATGATCTTGACGAAGTCGGCGTTGCTAGTCGGTTCAGCGACAGCGCTGGCCCACACCTGGAAGCCCGTCTTGTTCTCGGT
>JAPLHV010000205.1 GCA_026389455.1 Coprothermobacterota bacterium | reverse complement strand
GAAATGTAATGCTTCAATTTCTTGTAGTGATTGAAAAAGTGAATAATAACTACTCGGCCTACTCTCCGGATCTTCCCGGATGCGTGGCGACCGGGGTCACTGTCGAAGTCGTCAGGGGAAACATGCACGAAGCCATCGAGATGCACATCCAGGGGTTGATAGAAGATCGCTTGCCTATTCCTGAACCGCACGCCCTGTCGGATTACATTACCGCTTAACAACACGCAGATTGTCCCCAGTGCGATGATACCTGCCTCCTCCGCCCATCGACCCTCTTCGTCTGGTGGAAGGACGCTGCTGGCAGCAGCACCTTCTGGGGACAGATTAGACCTCCGGTCAATCCGGAAATCTGTCCCCATTGGATCAAGAAAGGTGCGTTGCTGGCGCATGGCGGTGACCTGCGCCAGGACATGCTGCCGCAGGCTGATTAGTTGCCCCTGGTTGGCCAAGGCCTGGGAGTAGGGCTGCCATTTGTTCACTAAGAAGCTTTCGTAGTCGGCTAGGAGCGTCACCTTGCGTCCTTGACGCAACTGAGACGGATCCCTAGAGTTGGAGTGAGGCAAAAAAGACAATGGAAACGAAAGATCGGATACAAACCAATCTGGAAGTAATGGCAGGAAAACCTGTCATCAGCGGGACGAGGATCTCCATCGACCTGATCGTACGAATGCTCGCCCAAGGGATCTCCGAGCAAGCCATCTTGGATGAATACCCTCGGTTACAGCTTGCGGATATCCGAGCAGCCCTCGATTACGCCGCGAAGATCCTATCCCAAGAAGTCGTTCTCCCTCTTTTCGCATCCACTCATTGATGAAGTTCCTCATCGATGAGTCAAGCGGGAGAGCGATCGTGGATTTTCTTCGTCAAGCGGGTCACGATGTCCTCTCTGTGGCGGAAGAATCCCTAGGTTCTACCGATTTGGCAGTAGTGAGTTTTGCTGAAAATACAGGGCGCATCCTTGTTACCAATGACAAGGACTTTGGTGATCTGATCATTCGAAGCAAAGCGCGGGCGCCTGGTCTGATTCTCTTGCGATTACAGGATGAGAGCCGGGAGAACCGAGTTCGAGTGATTGGTGCTGTCCTCTGTCAAGTTGGTGATACCTTGATGGGGCATTTGGTGGTTGCATCGGATTGGCATATACGCATTCGTTCCCTTGAGATTGCAGCGTAGTCTCTGTCTTCGACCCATTCTCGGCTTTCTTCTTTACCCTAGTCGCGTTTTAGAAACGACCTCGAGGTCTTTGGCTCTGAACGATTTAACTGACCCCATTTCTCTACTTTTTTGGCATTCTGAGAGTAGCGAAGAATCTGGCAGTTCGCCTCTAAACCAAAACCGCAACGGCAAGATCTTTCGCTTCGCTCAAGATGACAAAAAGGGGCTCAGATGACAGGAGGGGTGCTCAAGATGACAACCCATTTTTGTCATGCTGAACGTAGTGAAGCATCTGGAGCTCGTCTCTAAACCAAAAAACAAAGGCGAGATCTTTCGCTTCGCTCAAGATGACAAAAAGGGCGCTCAGATGCTGTATGCCATGTCAAGTCCCCTGACCTCATCACCGACCTTAGTGAAAACGGGGTCAGGTCTTTAGATTTAGCATTTCTTCCTGATTCTGCTGATGGTTGTGCCAAGATTCGCAGGTTTGATCTGCCCGGACTTCGCCAGTTGTGATATGCCCTCGAAGATAAGGAAGGAGACGGGGTCATCGGTTGAGAACAGCCTCCCTAAAACCCCTGCAACATCTCCTCCAACCGTATCAAATGCACGCCTTCCCCCTTCGCATGTGCTTCCAATTCCGGCGTGAATCCGGACCGGGCGAACAGGAAGTAGTGGATTATCCATCCGCCTTCGTCTCGGAGTAGCGACTTTGTCTTTCCTCTCAGGTTCTCCAGCACATTCATTCCCACCGGATGGATCGACCATTTGCATTCTCCGACCCCCAGGACGTGATCACCCTCATGGATCGCCACCACATCGATCTCGTTGTGGCGATCCCACCAAGCGCCGATTCGCTGGGGGAGGAAGGGAAGCTGGCCCACTCGAGCCAGCCTGGCCAGATAAGCTTGCGCCGCTTCTTCAAAGGATGGCGCGACAAAGGCGTCCAAATCCGGTTGTACGCGTTGGGCCAGGATCGCATCAGCCAATCCCAACTCCAGCTCCCCTTGGTAAGGGTGTACATAACGAAACCAGAATCGGAGAAAGTGGTCACTGATTTGGTACAGCCCCTTCTTGCTCTTTTCGGGCAAGCTCTCCGTGGCTGGGGTCCGGCGAACGATCACCCCCATCTGTTGCAGGATATCCAAATACCGGGCAACAGTGCTCGCTTCTCTCACACCGGATGCCTGGACGATCTCGTTCAGCCTCGTTCGGCCTTGGGCGATCGCGCGGAGGATGGAGAAATAGCTGCGCGGCTCGCGCAACTCTTCCATCAGCAGCAATCGAGGCTCGCCATAAAGGACCCCGGTTCCCGCGTCCAAAATCTGCTGCCGGATGTTGGCCAAGACACTCCGGCCATCGCTGAAAGCGCTGAGGTAATAGGGCATCCCTCCTACCACTGCCCATGCCAGAAATTGCTCTTGCTGTGAGTACTTGGGGAAGAACATGGCCGAAGAGGGAAGGTCGAGTGGTTGAAGGTAGAAGCTGCCGGTCCGGCGGCCGTACAAGGGCGCCTGGTAACCCAGCACCTCTGTTTCCATGATCCCTACATACGAACCACAGAGTATCAACATCACCTGCGATTGCCTGAGCTGCTGATCCCAAGCTTTCTGCAAGATTGATGGGATCGCCCGGTTGCCACTGATTAAATAGGTGAATTCATCCAACACTACGATGGGCCGGCCGGGAAGATCAGCCAAGGCCAGGAAGGCCGCTTCCCAGGTGGGAAAGAGGAACCCTTCGGTTCTCTCGGGGTGGGTG
>JAPLHV010000012.1 GCA_026389455.1 Coprothermobacterota bacterium | reverse complement strand
ACTCCAAGAAGGAGCTGATCGAGCAGATCCTCCTCTACATCCGGATGTACAACCAAGACAGAGCGCATCCCTTCACCTGGACCTACACGGGCAAGGTGATGGCGGAGTAATAGATGGGAAATACGGAACGAGACACTAGCTCTATCAAGAGTTCGTCCGTGGTCAAGATTTCCCATTCCTTCGGCAATGCTGGAGGAATCTTGCTGTTGAAAAACGATGGAATCCGCTTCTTCATCCCCTTGAATGCCGCATTGTACAACGATAATCCAAGATCATTGGCCGCAAGAAAAAGAAGCCAGGCGATTTCACTTGCTGACAGGGATACTCGATCACTGCCTTGTCCAAGCACCCTGATTTTGGCGAATTGACTCTTCAGTTCAGTTGAAATCATGACAGCACATGCCTCGTGTTCTCTTCAAATAATTTAAGTTGGGTTTCTTCATCATCAATAAATTCTTTGAGCATTAAGTCGGTCTTGTTTAGTGCCGAACTCATGCCGTTCGATTGTGTGAGTGAAAACTGAAAATGTGGTCGCTTAGGTTCGTATACAACGTCGAAACCGTACTCCTTCATAATGTAGCCGGCAATGGTTTCGGCAAGGAGAGGCGGAACAGCATTTGCAATCTGTTGAAGGCATGAAGTAACTGTACCGAAGAAAATGTAATTGTCAGGAAACGTCTGCAGTCTTGCGCACTCCCGCAACGAGAGTGGACGATTCACTGACGGATGAATGAACTCGCGCATTGCCGCCCCTGTGATTGTCAGGGCTGGTTCGTCCGCAATTAACCGCTTTATTCCAGAAGGTGCGCCACCTCTTCTTTCCGTCGGAGTTCCGTCGCATACTCGACGATTCGCACGACGTTTGAAGGAGTCATGTTGAAGTTTTTCCGGGAGGTCTTTCATGGTCTGGCCTGGTTTGAGTACAGCTATTCGCGCCTGCTGATCATCACCCTGGGGGAGGTAGAAGTGTTGAGCGATGTCAGTTTGGTCAGATCTCAGCCATTTCTGTAGATCATTCTGCGGAGGGCGAGCATACTCTATGACGCACAGGTTATCTGTAGTTGCCGGCGGCAGATCGGAGGTGGCCTCCAGAAATGTTGCCTCGGACTTGCGGAAGATCGCTCCGCTGACGTTATGAGTATGAGGGGGAAACCGGAATATATGTCCCAGCCGATTGCCCACCAATACAACCCTTTTTCTTCTTTGGGGGACGCCATATGCATGGGCATATATCTTCTCAAGGGTTACGTTATAGCCGAGCGACAACAATGCCTTTACCGTCTCGCAAATGTATTGGCCATCCCATGCCGTCAAGAGTCCCTCAACATTTTCCATGAGGAACCATTTGGGTCGCGATGCGTCAAGGATTCGGATGTACTCAGTTAAGAGTTTATTTCTCTCGTCGTCCCAGAACTTCTGCCCAGCGCTACTGAAGCCTTGACAGGGCGGGCCGCCGAGGAGAATGTCAATACCGTTCGGAAGTGTTGCCGGATCAAGTTGGCGAATGTCACCCTGCCGAACGTTCGCAGATGGAAAGAACGTCCTGTAGGACTGAACAGCGTCAGGATCAATATCTATTGAGAAAAGAAGGTCAAATCCAGCCCGTTGGAATCCAAGGGACAGACCCCCCGCGCCACAGAATAGCGCCACTGCGTTAGGTTTATGCTTCACTCTTTCTTTTCTGGCCAATGAAAAAAGTATACATCGCGCATATCGCCCCGCCAATGTCTCGATCTGGCACTGGAAACTCTTGGTCGATGAATAGCTTCCTGGAGGTTGCCCAAGTTGACCGGAAGCCTAAAGAAGAGAGACCTCGTTGAACCGATCGCAGCTCGGAGGGATAGCCGTCGAGGGAAAAGGCTCGTATTATAGCGCGATATGTCAAGCGCGCGTCGCACCAGGCTGATCATAGTCGGGATCCTGCTCTATGGGCTGTTTCTGGTCCTTTGGGCGATGGTCCTTCCGGTCCGAACGCGCAGCTTCGCCGCCCCTGTTTTGCTGTACCACCACGTCAGCGACAACCCCGCCTTTAGCCAGCCCACCAATCCGGCCGTCTCTCCCGCCAAGTTTGAGGCGGAGCTGCGCTGGCTGAAGGAGAACGGCTACCAATCGGTTAGCCTGGATTTCCTGATGCAACCGGTCCCGTTTGAGAAAAAACCGGTGATCCTGACCTTCGATGACGGCTACCGTGACAACTTCACCGAGGCCTTTCCGCTCTTGCAAAAGTACGGCTTCTTCGCCACCTTCTACCTCATTCCAAAGAACATGGATGACAATGCCTACTTGACTTGGGAACAAGCCCGCATCATGCAACAGGCGGGGATGCGCTTCGGTTCACACACGGTAGATCACGCCGACCTCAATCAACTCAGCGATGAGCGGCTGCGTTGGGAACTGTCGGAAAGCAAGCGCGTCATTGACGCGGAGCTAGGGGAACCTGTCTCCAGCTTTGCATTCCCCTATGGCTACTATGCCCGGGACTATTTCCCTTTCCTCGCCGGAGCAGGGTACAAGACGGCCGTTACCGAGGATCGTGGATTGGCTACTTCGCAGGATCTCTTCCGTATTCCGCGCTTGATCGTGGGCCCTAAGACAGACGTGCCGTTACTGCTCTCCATGGTGCAGAAAGTGATGGCCTGGTAAGGCTGGTTAGATCGTCACCTCAAGGAGAGCCACTTCGGATTGGCTGGTCAGGCGAAGGCTTGCCCCCACCTCTCCCGCCCCCTGAGTCACAAATACCTTCCCACCTCTTTCCTGGTATAAGCCGCGATCAAAAAGATGGCTGATCCGGCGAAGCCAGGGTGGGATCACCTGTCCCCCATGGGTATGCCCGCACAGCCACAGCGGGGGACGCCGCCTGTTGGCCGGGAAGGGGACGCCTTCCTCCAGAGGACCTTCCGGATTCATCATGACGACTGTATCCGGGTTGTGCGCGCAGATGATCCACTGACTCTCCAGCGGAAGATTGGCGCTGGCTTTGGCCCAATTGGAACGCTCCGTCCAAAGGTCGTCCAGGCCGAGCAGGTAGAGGCCTTCCTCCAACTGTACGGCCTCGTTATACAGTACATCGACGCCATACTGCGGCAGCAGCCGGGCCAGAAGGGAGGACTGGTCCTCCCCGTGAGGGACGCCGTAATCATGGTTGCCGAAGACGGCATAGACGCCGCGACGGGCTTGAAAGTCTTTAATCGGCCAAAGCGTTTGGCCGAGCCGTTCAGGGTCCGCTTTGTAGACGAAATCGCCGGCCAAGAGAATAAGGTCCGGGTTTTCCCGGTTGACGACCTGCACCAGGTGAGTCAACCATTCCCGGCCCTTCAATCGCCCCAGATGCAGGTCGCTCACCAAAGCGATGGAGATGGTACTCTTCGGCAATTCACCCGCTGGAACCAAGGAGATGGGAACGCGCCGCACTTGCAGAAAATAAGCCGTTTGCGTGCCGGCGGTCAGAACAGCAGCCATCACGCAGAGCAACATCGGAATGAGAACGAAGAGCCATTGACCCCAGAATTGGTGAACTACCGAAAGTACGCACCAGAGAAGGAGGGAGCCCACCACCGCTGCGTACGCCTTGATGACTGTATGCGGTGGAATGCCTCGCCGGGTGGCGCTAATCGCCTCCGACCACTCAACATCATACTCGTTCAGTTCCATGGAACTCTCATCCGGACGGATCGTATTTGCTTCACGTTCGCGGAAGCATACACCTTCCAAAGGCGTTTGTCTCTAAGCGCGCAGAATAGACCCAGCGAGCCTTGCGCTTTTCCTGAAACCACCCTGCGAAGCCCGTTCGCAGCCTTGTCCGAGCAAGCGCCTCGGGGCGTCTGCGGCGATCCCAGGTCGGTTGTCGAAGAAGGTCAACGATAACCGACGACGAACGGCCGATCGCCTGCCTATCTCGGAACCGACTTATATGACAGCTCAAAGATGACGATCTCCGGAACGGTCAAAAGACGGACTGGAAGGCCTACCTCGCCCGCGCCCTGGGTTACATAGAGTGGCCCCCATTCGCTTTGAAAAAGTCCCCGATCATAGCGTAGGGTGGTCGGCAAGGCCAAAGGACCGATGAATGGCAGCCTCACCTGCCCGGCGTGGGTATGGCCGAAGAGCCAGAGAATGCGGGATCGAGTGGCTTCCGGCAACCAACCGGGAGGTCCTTGAGGGAAAGGCGCCGCTAGAATATCCGGGTTGTGAGCCAGCAGGAGGATGAGCCCGGTTTGGTTCTCGAAGGCGCGCTCGATGGGGCGGAAGTCAGTTCGACCGGCCCAGAGGTCATCCATCCCAATCACACGAACCCCTCCCTCCAAATCGACAACCTCATTCTGTAGAACCTCCACGCCCTGGTTGATCAAATCCCGCTCCAGCGTCGCCGAGTAGTCGAGGCCTGGGAAACCGTAGTCGTGATTGCCCAAAACAGCGAACGAGCCGAAACGAGGATGAAGCAAGGACAAGGGGCGGAGATCTTCCGCCAATTGTTCGGGTGAAGCTCGGTAGACGAAATCCCCGCCCCAAAGGATCAAGTCCGGGCTCTCCTCGAGGAGAATCTGAACCAGACTCTCCATCCATTCGTTTCCTTTGTAAAGACCCAGGTGAAGATCCGAGCAGAAGGCAACCCGCAACCTCTCCCCTCCTACGCTCTCCCCCATCGCTAGGGACACCGTTTGTATGGTGGGAATGCGAGTGGCGACAATGCCGCCGAGGAAAAGGCAAGCCGCCAGAAAAAGAACAAGCGCCAAAGACAGTTCCCACCAAGCTCGTTTACGATAAGTCCTGATGGCGAACCAGACACTGACCCCCAGAAGCGCCAACCCAACCGATAAAAGTAAAATAACGAGTGGCATCAATTCATTGTAGAGGAATCGTTGATCAGATGGACGGCAACGGAGAACCTGCTCGATGGACTACTTGTCAAGGCTGCCGCACTTCAGTTATCCTATGTTTATCTTAGTGCGGAAAAGGGGTATAAAAAATGGAGTATGCACTTCGCAAGAATACTATGATGGGCTTGAAGAACTGGTGGGCCATCACGATCCTGGGAATCCTTTTTATGCTTATCGGCATCGCCTGTTTCATCTGGCCGATCGGTACGGTAGCGACTATCATCTATGTCTTCGGCTTTTTCGCCCTCATCTCCGGAATCTTCAACTTGGTCGGGATGTTCAGCGCCGGCGCCCACTGGTGGGTCTTCCTCCTGAAGGCGATCGTCGGCATCGCTGTTGGTCTACTCGCCCTCTTCGCTCCAGGCGCTCTCGCCTTCACCGCTTATTGGCTGATTGCCATCTGGGCGATTATTTCCGGCATCGCCGAACTGATCGGGGCGATTGCCTACGGTGGCAAGATGGGTGGCAGCAGCGCCTTCCTGGAAGCCATTGGCGGGATCATCAGCATCGTCTTCGGCGTCCTGTTGTGGACCAACGTCCTGGCCGGCGCCATTGCCATCGTTATCATTCTGGGAATCTACGGTTTGATCTACGGGATTTTCCTGATCGCTTTCTCGCTGCAGGCTCGCTCCGTCACCAACGTCGCGCACTAACCACCCTTCCGCTGTCCTTCCATCAATAGGGCGCTTCCAAGGAAAAGAGGGAGGCGCCCTTTTCTTTTAGCCAACGACGGCGCTCGCGCCAATCCGGCAGGAACGAGGCTACCAAAGCCCAAAAGCGGGAAGAATGGTTGGCTACTTGCCGGTGCGCCAGTTCATGCACGACGATGTAGTCGATGATCTCCAGGGGCGCCTGAATCAAACGCCAACTGAAACGCACTCCTCGGCGCGAACAGGATCCCCACCGGGTCCGCGCTTTGGAGAGGGCGATTCCTCCCGGGTCGATCCCCATCTGCGCGGCATAAAGCTGCACCCGCATTGGGAAGAGGGTCTTGGCTTGGTTCAGGTACCATCGCTGCAGCAAGGCCTGACCATCACTCGCCCGTTCCGGCCTGAGCAAGAAGCGGCCCTCGTCGAGACGCAAGGGAAGGCCGGGACCGGATGACCAAGCCAAGGGAATGGGTTTCCCCAGGAAGAAGAACACAGTCCCCTCGCGCATCGCCGGCGCTTGCGCTTGGCGATTTCGCTCCTTCACCTGGGCCAATCCGGTGAGAACCCAATGGGCTTTGGCCCGCAGAAAAGCGTCGATGGCGGCGCGCGTCGTGCGCGTCGGCGCCCGGACCAGCAGACGGGCATCGCGAGTAATGACCAGCGCTAAAGTGCGCCTCTTGCTATAGCGAACTTCCGCGATGGGAAGGTCCACTTTCTTGGCCAAATGGACGGTCCAACCCGTCCGCACCTGAACTCCCCCTTTTGGCGAGGATTTGCGCACCCGTGGCAGCTTTGGCTGTAGCGGCAGTGGCGGGAGCGGAGGCGGGGACATGGGCGGGGGTATAGGAGTCGGAACCTCCAATGGCTCCGGGAAGAGCGGTAGGTTCGTTGTACGATCTATTTCTTTTACTGCCCTTCTCATCTTCTCCTAGCATAACAGGACGCGCTGCCGCAGGCTATCAAGTTGCCGCAGGCCGGGGCGGACGAGCGGTTAAAGTTTTGCCGGCGCAACAGGCTTGGCGACGTCCAGGGCGGCTACCCCACAGCAGCAAAGCCGGTCTTGGTAGGGGTGGGTTT
>JAPLHV010000140.1 GCA_026389455.1 Coprothermobacterota bacterium | reverse complement strand
TCTCTCCTCACCGGCACCCCCTTCGCCCTGGGAGGGGATCCGGCCACTATGCCCAGTATGAACCCCTGGGCGCTGGTCCTTCTCTCCCTTGCCCTCCTGGGTGCGGGCGGCTGGTGGGTTCTGCGCAAGAGGCATCTCTCCTGAAGAATGTCTCCTCGCCAGAGGGACCGCTGCAAAGCCATTCTTCGCACACACTCAAACCACGTACAGGGCTCCCCCCTGCTGGAGTCCTGTCGTTTGTATGGTTAAATTCAGAAGTGAGTGCCCGCGCTCCGAGAGAAATGGAACCGTCCAATAGCGGGATCAGCGGGAAGCGGAGATATTTGACAGAAATCCAGGACAGCGATCGGCTGTACCCATCATCATTACAGAATTGTGGAGAATATTTTCACAGAACTTATCAAGAGTTTGATATATTTCTCTCACTTGTGAAATGATGCCTCCAGAAAGAAAAACGAACAGAGGAGAGCAAGATGACGGAAGCTCCTCATCGCTCACCCGCAGCAAACCTAAGAGTAAGAGAGCTGACCCTTTTTTCCTTTGCAGATGAACACTTCTCATTTATAATTATCGTGGAGTATATAGAATGATTGAACTGGAAACAAGCGTCCTACAAGCAGTCCTCCTTGTCGATTCCGTGGAACAGGGGGAACGTGGCAAGAAAACGCTGAAAGGTGTTTTCACCTCTATCCACCTTTCCTCTTTACCGGCGGTGGCTAGCTTCTATCTTTTTCTCCGCTGGCAGGGCAGTTCAGACGGGGAGCACCATCACATCCTCCGTATCTTGAACCCTGAAGGAATTCTTCTCAGTGAATTTAAGGGCTCGTTTGCGTTTCCACGCGCAAATGCGATGGAGGAATTAATTATCTATTATGAGAACCTCCCCGTGCGAGTGGCAGGAGAATATCGGATTGAAGCACTATTCGATGGAAAGAACGCTGGTTCATTGGTTATACCAGTGCTTATCGATTCTCAGAATGAGGAGGATCGCTAACATGGCGATTCAGGAAAAGTCCCACTATGCAGTGGGTATCACATACGGAACAATTTTCAACCAGCAGAACCACTCTTCGGAGGAGATCACACCGGTTCCACCCGCATCTTCTTCAGAGCAAAACCCGCTATTGCAAGCTGCCCGAAAATATCAAGCAATCTATCGGGACACCTGTAAAGAAACCGGCGACAGTCAGGCAGATCAACGCGAACACCAGCTCAAAGATCCCCCCTTCCAAACTCTTATTCTACCAATTGATTTGATCGAAAAGCCTTGATTGGTTCACACTTTGAGATATATCAACCAGCGCTCTCCCCAATGCGGCCAGGAGCGCTTTACCGCACAGTTTTTCCAATTCTGGCAGCACCTCTTCATATCGCGCACGTCAATGCAGCGGACTTAACTAAGACATCAGCCTCTGCGATAGTGCGTCCGTATCAACCCGGTATGCCTGGTTTTTTTCAAAAGCCGGATCAAGATTTTGAAGAATGGCTGGTGCTTCGATCCAAGTTGCGGCCTGTCCTTCTTGTCTCCAAGGCAGCTCATTGTGAAACTCATCGCTCCTTGTTGGTCGTTGGGTTGACCCATCTCGAACAGGAAGAAGTCGCCCGCTTTTCCGAACGAGATGATTCGATCGTATTACCGCCCCATATACCTCAGTTGCCATACTACTCCCGTTTGGATTTCTCCAAAATCCAATTTATAGAAAGAAATCTGCTGCTCCCCATGGAAATCCGGATCCGGGAGGAATCCTTTCGCACCTGTCGAGAACGCTTTGCCTCGTTCTTGGGACATGAGCTTTTTGACTTCTACTGACGATCCTGAAATCGACCTGGCGGCCACCCTCGGCCAGCGAGCTGAGCAGATGAAGAATGACCTGGCGGCTGAGCGCCGGACACGCAATTTAAGAGCTCGCTCCCTGCGGACCCAGAACTGCGCCTCCTTCGATCCCTCCCCCTACTTATTCCTCATCGCTCACCCGCAACAAACCTAAGAGTAAGAGAACCCAGAGAGTCCCTCAACCCGGAAACGGGGTTGGGGGACTCTCCATTTCCAACGCTTGAAGAAAGAGCGCTTAACTGCGGCAGTCCTGCTGCCTGGATTGACGGGGATTGCAGCTACAGACAAGCATGCGGCAGTCCGTCGTCAGTGGCCGATGCGCTGGCGCTGACGCTGCACTCTCTGGCGTTGAGGGGTGTCCAAGAGGAAAGTCTTGGCCGGGATCAGCAGGAACATCATCGCCACGTAGACCAAAAGTAACCACGGGCGGCCCAGCACGATCCCCAAGAGGAAGGTCAACCCCATCCCGCTGCCAGCGCTGAGGTCAGAGTGGTGAGAGAGGGCGTACACCAAAGCAAAAGCGAGCAAACCGATAACCGTCTCCAGCGGCATCAGGACGAGGAAAACGCCGCAGGTGGAGGCAAAGCCTTGCCCGCCATGGAAGCCGGCGAACGCTGGAAAATCATGGCCCAACACGGCGCTGGTCCCAGCAGCCATCTGCCAGCCCAGCGGCAGGCCGGCCGTTTGCGCCAACAGCACAGCGAAACCTCCCTTGCAGAAATCGATGACAGCCACCAGCACGCCTGCTCCCACTCCCAGTGTGCGGCTAACGTTGCGGGCGCCCATATTGCCATCGCCCATCTGGCGAATATCCCCCTGGGTGATAGCCCGCGAGACCCAGAGGGCGGTGGGAACCGACCCCATCAGATAAGCTGCAACAAGAACTGCCGCCGCGTACATCTCGCACACCCTCCTTGCCGGCCTGACCTTCCAATGCTGACCCGGCACGCTTCAGCAAACCGCTTCTCCCCTAGGAAGTCAAGATCTAGCCGTCAAGCGAAGCGCCGTAATAATTCCTCGTGCAGTTCTTTCTCCTTGTATTCCCAATTTCTGTGGTCTCTGCTATTATATGTACCGACCGGTCAGTATAAATAATAAGAGGTCGATGGCGCGAAAACGCGCAGAAAGGGAAAATGAATGGCGAAATCATGGATGCGTCGGGCGGTCCGCGCCTTCCTCCGCTATCGCTTGTGGGTCGTGGTGATATTGCTGTGGGGCGTCATGGCCGCTGGGCTCTCTATCTTCGCCCCCTCCCTCAGCCAGAGCGGCGTGATGGACGAGACAGCCTTCCTTCCCGGGGATTCGGCGGCGTTGAATGCCCAGGCCGTCTTGAAGGAGAAATTTCCCGACCAGGTGGCCGAGGGACAGGGGCTTCTGGTCCTCTCCAATCCGGGCGGACTTACTGCTGCAGATCGGGAATACGCCACCCAGCTCGGACGATGGCTGATCTCTCCCGCTGCGCCACCCCAGGTGAAACGCGTCCTCTCGCCGCTGGAGAAGGCAGAGCTTCAGGCAGTGATGACCAGCCAGGACGGCCAGGCTTTATTGATCTCAGTGGATTTCTCCAGCTCCGGCTACTCCGCAGAGACCAATGCTGCCGTGGAAGCCATCCGCGCCCACGTTCAAGAGAACAAGCCGGCTGGTTTGGAAGTGGCTCTCACCGGTTCCGCTGCCATGGGCAAGGACATGATGACCGCCACCCTGGACAGCACCAGCCAAACCACCTGGGTCACCATCATCCTGGTGGTTGCGGTGTTGCTGCTGGTCTACAAATCCCCGGTCGCCTCGCTGGTGCCGTTGATCACCGTCGCTCTGGCCGCCCTGGTGGCGCGAGGGCTGTTGGGTTGGATCGCCTCGGGCAACATGCAGTTATCCTCGATGCTGGATGCGTTGACGGTGGTGCTGGTCTTCGGGGCCGGCACTGACTATGTGCTCTTCCTGGTCTCGCGCTTTCGCGAGGAGCTGTCCGGTCCTGGAGGCCGCAGTGGCGCTATCCTCCGCACCACCCAACGGATGGCCCCGGTCCTGTTGGCCAGCGCCGGGACGGTGATCCTGGGCCTGCTGGGGATGCTGGTGGCTTCCTTCGGCATGATCCGCAGCAACGGCCCGGCCATGGCCCTCAGTATTCTCATCGCCGTGATGGCAGCGCTGACCCTGACCCCCTCGCTGCTTTTCCTCTTCGGCCGCATGCTTTTCTGGCCGTTTCACAAGCGCATGGAACGGCAGGATGGCAAGAGGGGTCTGATCAATTGGGAGTGGGTCGGCCGCCTGGTGACGCGAAAGCCGGCATGGGTGGTCGGCGTTGTCCTGCTGCTGCTCCTGGCGCCCTATCCGGCCTGGCTGGGAATGCGCACCAGCTTCGATCTGATCGGCGAGATCCCGCCCAAGATGGATTCAGCTCGCGGTTTTGCCTTGCTGGGGGAACACTTCCCCGCTGGGGAGATGGCGCCTCTCGAGGTCATCCTGACTTCCCGGGACGATGACCTGCGCAATCCTGCGGCCCTCGCCTCGCTGGCCGCCTTGACCCGCAAGTTGGAGGGGATCCCCGGCGTCAGCGCTGTGCGCAGCGCCTTGCAACCCTCAGCCGATCTCCAAGCTCGGACAGCATTCCAGGTCAGCGAGCAGCTCCGCGCAGCCAGCGCTTCCCTGCTACAGTTCGCTTCTCCCTCCACTTCCAGCGAACTCGCCGCCCTGGCCGCCAACGGAGGAGCATCCGGCCAAATGGCGCCGCTGCGCGCCTACCTGGAGGAGTTGAAGGCGGCCTTCCCTTCCCTGGCTGGAACGGCTCCCTTCCAAAAAACTTGGGAAGAGTTGCGAGGGCTGTCTACGGCTGTCGATGAGCTGCTTCTGTCGGCCAGGGTGGATCATCAACTGGCTGTGATGGGGGAGCGCCTCCAGGGATTAGCAAGTAGCTTGCAGGATCCTGCTGCCTTGCTGGCAGGGAACACCGGCCTGGCAGGATTGACCGAGCTGCGAGCCTATCTGGATGAACTGGGAGGCGCCTTTCCCCAGGTGAAGACGGCATCCGCTTGGACGGAGGCACTGGCAGCCACGGTTGGGCTGGAGAAGCTGGCCGCGGCTTTCGCTGAGCAGTCCGGCGCGCAACAGAACATGCTGCCGCAGGCCGGGATACTCCAATTGCAGCAGGTCTTATTCGCGCTGTCCTCTTCTCTGCAGTCGCTGCAGGAGTCGCTGGCTGGTCAACCCCTCTACTTCCTGCCGCAGAAGGCCGGGAAAGAAGAGGCGGAAGCGGCCCGTATTGCAGTGGAAGGGGACCTGCGGATGTTGCGCGAGGGGTTGACGGAAACTGCCTCTGCACTGGCCGGAGA
>JAPLHV010000228.1 GCA_026389455.1 Coprothermobacterota bacterium | reverse complement strand
TCGTCGTCGCCGAACTGGAGGAACACCTGGCCGCGATGGGCGTGACTTACTCCTTCCCGCCCGCGGACAAGGTATCCAACAACAAGGACGCCTTCGAAGAGATGATGACCGCCTTCCATCAGGTGTATCCCGATCAAGGCCTGCTCCTGGTGGTGGATGAGCTGCTCGACTACCTGCGCTCGCGTAAGGACCATGAGTTGATCCTTGACCTGAACTTCCTGCGCGAGATCGGCGAGGTCTGCAAGGATCTGCGCTTCCGCTTCATCGCCGGCGTCCAGGAGGCCATCTTCGACAGCCCTCGCTTCAACTTCGTCTCCGACAGCATCCGCCGGGTAAAGGACCGCTTCGAGCAGATCCTCATCGCCCGCAAGGACGTCAAGTTCGTGGTGGCCGAGCGCCTGCTCAAGAAGACTGCCGAGCAGCAGATGAAGATCCGGGAGTATCTAACTCCCTTCGCCAAGTTCTACGGCCGCATGAACGAGCGCATGGACGAGTTCGTGCGCCTCTTCCCCGTGCATCCCGACTATATTGATACCTTCGAGCGGGTCACCGCAGTGGAGAAGCGCGAGGTGCTGAAGACACTTTCCCTGGCCATGAAGAAGCTGCTCAGCCAGAATGTCCCCACTGATCGGCCCGGGGTCATCGCCTATGACAGCTATTGGACAACCCTGCGAGAGAACCCGTCCTTCCGCTCCGTCCCAGATATCAAGCTAGTCATCGACTGCAGCCAGAGTCTGGAGTCGCGCATCCAGCAAGCCTTCACCCGCCCATTCTACAAGCCCATGGCATTGCGGCTGATCCATGCACTCTCCGTTCACCGGCTGACGACAGGCGACATCTATAATCCCCTAGGCGCGACGGCAGAGGAGCTGCGGGACAGCTTGTGTCTCTTCCAGTCTGGCATCGAGGAGTTGGGCGGCGATCCGGCCGACGACCTGCTCTCCCAGGTGGAGACCGTTCTCCGGGAGATCCACAAGACAGTGAGTGGCCAGTTCATCTCCTCCAACCCAGATAACCGCCAGTACTACCTGGACCTCAAGAAAACTGTAGACTACGACGCCAAGATCGAGGTGCGAGCCAAAAGCCTCGATTCCTCGCAACTGGACCGTTACTACTACGAAGCTCTGAAGCGTGTCATGGAGTGTACCGACCGGGATTTCTATCTCTACTTCATTCAGCCCTTCGACGCGCCATCCTTTAAGGATGAGAAGAAATCCGACGAGTTGTTTCTGACTCTCTCAAAAATGGACGAGGAATTTCAGGTCGCGCTTCGGTACTATGCCGCAGCCTTGGACCTCGCCTCCACATCTTCGGGCTCCCGCAAGTCAACCTTTGAAAGCAAGGCCTCGAACCACCTGCGCAACCTGGTGCAATGGCTGCAGAAGAACATGACATCAGCCTTTGAGGTCGCCTACCAGGGGCGAACCAAACCCCTGGCCGATTGGGCGAAAGGACGATCGATCCGCGAACTATCGGGAATCAGCGCTTTCGAACGCATCAATTTCCGGGACTTGGTGAATACCATCGCCGGAATCTGCTTTGAAGCCCATTTCCAGAACCAAGCGCCGGAGTACCCGTTCTTCTCGATGCTGATGACTGCAGCGAACCGAACTCAGGCCGCCCAGGAGGCCCTGCGCGCCATCGCCGGAGGGAACCGCAGCAAGCAGGCCACCGCAGCGCTGGATGCCCTGGCGCTTCTTGACGGAGAGCGACTGGATCCCTACCGATCGAAGTACGCCGCATACATTCTGGAGATCGCCAAGAAAAAAGGCCAGGGTCAAGTCGTCAACCGTTCCGAGCTGATCCAGGAGGTCTTCGGCGTAGAGTACCTGGCGCCACTATCGCTCCGGCTGGAGCCGGAATGGACCGTGGTCGTGCTGGCCGCCCTGGTCTATGCAGGTGAGGTAGTCCTTGCCATTCCTGGCAAGAAGTTCGATGCTGCAGGTTTGCTGCAACTAGCCGGGACCAGTCTCGACGAGCTGACCCAGTTCAAGCACATCGAGCGGCCCAAGGACTGGAACCTTCCCGCTTTGAAGGCGCTCTTCGAACTGCTGTGCCTCACCCCGGGCATGGCCCAATTGGTCACCCAGAGCAAGGACGAGCCGGTTCAAGAATTGCAGAAAGCTATCATCAACGCCGTGGAGCGGCTGGTGCTGGTACAGCAAAACCTGCAAACCGGGGTGTCATTTTGGGGTAGCAGCCTACTGCCCCCGGAAGAGCTCCAGAAACTGCGCGCCAAACTGGATGGGACCAAGACTTTCCTTGAATCCCTGCAGGCCTACACCACGCCAGGCAAGCTGAAGAACTTCCCCTATGATGCCCAGCAAGTAACTGCTCATCGTGATGGGTTCAATGCCCTTGCCGAGATCAAGTCTCTCGAGGAACTGGCAGTCGATCTCGGGTCCACGGCATCGTACCTCTCTACTGCCGAGGCGGTCTTGCCCGCCGACCACGAGTGGATTGAGAAGATGAGGACAGCGCGTGAGGAAGTCCTTGCCCAGATCAGCGATCCGGTAAAGCGAAGCGCGGCGACTTTCCGGCAGCAAACCCAGCGAAAACTCAGCGACCTGAAGAAGGCTTACCTACTGGCCTATCTCACCATGCACGCCAAGGCTCGTCTGGGTGTAAACGAGGACAGGCGCAAAGCCCAACTCATGGGTGATAAACGGCTCAAGGACCTGCAAAAGCTTTCTACCATCGATCTGATGCCGCGCCAGCATCTCCTAGACTTCCAGAATCGGCTGGCGGGATTGAAGAGCTGCTTCGCCCTTACCGAGCAGGAATTGGAGGTCTCGCCGATATGCCCGCACTGTGGCTTCCGGCCTGCAGCCGAAGCGGTCCATGGTCCAAAGTCCCTCGGCCCGGGTCAAGAAGGCTTTGGACCAGAGACTCAGAACCTTGGACCGATCAATGCCGCTGCCGTCTTGCAACAACTCGATGACCAATTAGATAAGATGATCGCCGATTGGACTGCGGCATTGATCTCCAACCTGGAAGACCCCACTGCCAAAGGCACCCTGAGCCTGCTTAAACTCGAGTCGCGCCTACTGGTGGACGGCTTTATCAAGAAGCGGATCCTGCCTGACGAGCTGGACCAGGATTTCATCCACGCCCTGCAGGAGGCGCTCTCCGGGCTCACCAAGGTCTCGGTCAAGTCCGCGGATCTGCGCAACGCCTTACTCCTGGGCGGATCACCGGCTACTCCTGCGGAGATGAAGAAGCGCTTCGAGGAATACCTGGACCAGCTCACCAAGGGCAAGGAACCCGGCAAAGTGCGAATCGTGTTGGAGTAGGAACCGCGAGTGGATACGAATGAACATGAATTGAAGGATACCTTGGCAGTCGGCGAAACCCTCACGGTCGAGTTCAAGAGCGATGCCAAGGGCTTGCCGGATCGCGAGTTGGTGGCTGCCGTCGTTGCTTTGGCTAACACCGAAGGTGGGCTGATTCTGCTGGGCGTTGAGGATAACGGCACTGTCACGGGGGTTCAGCCGAATCACCAGGATACCATCGGGTTGGCTGCGTTGATTGCGAATCGTACGAATCCTCCAGTGACTGTCCGAACAGAGGCGTTCCTTTGGGACGACAAGAAGATTAGCGGTATCCATGTGTCCAAATCCAGGGGCATCGTTTCCACTTCCGATGGCTTACTCTTGCGCCGGCGGTTATTGGCGAACGGAAAGCCCGAGGATGTGCCATTCTACCCCCATGAATTCATTCAACGTCAGTCGTCGCTGGGATTGACCGATCCTTCAGCCATCCCAATTACATCTCTCACTGTCGAAGCGCTGAATCCCTTGGAACGCCAAAGGATAAGGGAATCGATCCGCCGATACGGCGGCGACATGTCATTGCTTCCCCTGGCTGATGAAGAGTTGGATGGTGCTTTAGGCCTCGTTACCGCTATCGAAGGCGTTCGCCGGCCGACCGTTGCCGGTCTGCTCATCATGGGGCGCGAAGATGTCCTGCGCCAGCACTTGCCTGCCCACGAAGTCGCCTTTCAGGTTCTGGAAGGCACTGATGTCCGAGTCAATGAGTTTTTCCGAAAACCGCTGCTGCAGACCTTCGAGGAAGTCGAGCTGCTTTTCAAAGCCCGTGTCGAGGAACAGGAAATCCAAGTAGGTCTTTTTCGTGTCCCAATCCCGAATTATGACCGCAGGGCTTTCCGGGAGGGGTTTATCAACGCGCTGGTGCATCGCGATTACTCCCGACTAGGCGCCGTTCACGTTCGCCTTGACGAAGATGGCCTAACCCTTTCCAGTCCAGGCGGCTTTATCGAAGGCATCACACTTCACAATCTTCTTGTGGCAGCTCCACGCTCCCGCAATCCCCTTCTCGCTGATATCGTCAAGCGTATCGGCCTAGCTGAGCGTACCGGTCGCGGCATTGACCGGATCTATGAGGGCATGCTGCGTTATGGCCGCCCAGCTCCGGATTACGAAATGTCGGATGCCACTTCGGTGTCGCTCCTTCTGCCCAAGTCGGATGCCGATACCGGGTTTCTGGAGATGATCTTGGCCCATGAGGAGCGAACCGGAACCGCCATGCCCATCGACAGCCTGATCATCCTTTCCAGATTGCGCAGCGAGCGTCGGCTGATGACATCAGATTTAATTGCCTACACTCAAAAGTCTGAACAAGCAACCCGAGCCTCCTTAGAAAAGCTGGCGGAAGCCGGTTTGGTGGAACCCCACGGCACTGGTCGTGGCCGCACCTACACCCTCAGCGCCAAGGTGTACCGGCATACCGGCCAAAAAGCTGCCTATGTACGGCAGGCTGGATTCGATCCGATCCAGCAGGAGCAGATGGTGCTGGCCTACATTGATAAGCACGGTTCCATCAAACGAGCCGATGTCATGGATCTTTGTCTAGTCACCAAAGACCAAGCGTATAAGCTCTTATCCCGCTTAAAAAAGGGTGGTCAAGTCACCCAAATCGGGAGTAGGAAAGGGGCCGTTTATGAGCGCAAACGGTAATATATGCGGCAGGCGCAAATAAATACGCCATCTCAAATAACCGGCGCATATACGGTGCGTAAAAGCAACGCACTTGTACGTAGAACCAAGCGCTCTTTACACAGAAAACCAACGCGTCCATTTGCATCCATTCGCGGTTCCGGCTTGTTGGAGTTTGTCCCCGGGCTTACAAAGGCTCCGGTCGCGATCGCAGACCTGTGCGAAGCCCTGCTCGCCTGCAGCTCGCCGGCCACCCCAACGGAGATGAAGATCAGAAGTCCAAGATCCAAGGTCCGAAGTCTGAAAATGATTCTGCAACCTTGGACTAGAGGCCAGGGACTTTGGACTCTTATCTTCGGAACCCGGCAAAGTGCGAATCGTCGTGGAGTAGGAATAATATGGATGAACGCGGATTGACACAGATGAGGATCGCGGAGCTGAAGAAGCTGCTCAAGGCAGGCGAATGGAATGACGTCGAGTTCAAGGAAGCTCGCGCTGACGTTCCGAAATCCGCCTTCGAGACTGTTTCCGCATTTGCCAACACCCACGGTGGACGGCTAGTGTTCGGTGTCGCTCAGCAAGGCGATGCCTTCGAGATCACTGGCGTTGAAAAACCGGACAAGGTGCAGAACGATTTCCTTTCGGTCCTGCATGCCGATGCCAAGATCAATCACGATATACAAGTGACCGAGCAGAGGCTGGACATTGGCGGTAAAACGATT
>JAPLHV010000260.1 GCA_026389455.1 Coprothermobacterota bacterium | reverse complement strand
TGGTGGCGTGGGTTCGTTTGCGGTGCAGATTGCCAAGCACTTTGGGGCTGGAGTAACTGGCGTGGACAACACAGGTAAACTGGACATGCTGCGCTCGATTGGTGCAGACCACGTCATTGATTACACTCAAGAAGATTTCACCAAAAATGGGCAAATTTATGACCTGATTCTAGATGTTGTGGTGCATCGTTCCATTATCGATTATATGCGTGCTTTGAGTCCCGAGGGAATTTGTGTCATGGTCGGAGGTTCCATGACTCGTGTGTTCTTTAATCTGCTTCTGGGTCTATGTAGCTTAATGGCCGGTAAAAAGAGAATAGGTTTGGGGAAGTGGGAACCAAACAAAAAAGAAGATTTGGCTCTTTTAGCAGAACTTTTTGAAGCCGGCAAAGTAAAGCCCGTTATAGATAGATGTTATCCGTTAAGTGAAGTCCCTGAAGCTCTCCGGTATCTTGAAGAAGGACACGCTAAAGGAAAAGTAGTCATCACGATGGAAGGTAATAGCTGAGCCCACCAAAGCGTTATCCGTTGGAAAGAATTGCCAAGATTTGCTGGCGTGAAGACGATGGACACAAAAAGGGATTTCGTTGATACTTCAAGGCCTTGACCTAAGATTTGGTCCTGCATCTATAACAAAGCAAAGCAGCCTATTAAAGGCAGTCAGGCCGTCAAAGTGGATCGCCGTTGGAGGACATTGCGCTTTGATGGCGAGGTGCTGAGTTCACAGACGAGAAGTGTTCGAGGATCGAGGTCGATTGGCTGATGCGGAGGCAACCGTCAAATAGGATCGATGAAATCCTAAGGGATGAAGAAAGGACGGAGGAAGAACGATGTCAGTTAATTCACTAATGGCATGGCTACTTGATTCCGATGTAGCGATTCGTTGGCAGGTCATGCAAGACCTTTTGGATGCGGATCCTGCCATGGTCTGGGAAGAAAGATCAAAGGTCGCAGAAACTGGATGGGGTGCTGCGTTGCTTTCACAACAAACTCCTGCGGGCACTTGGCAAGGCGACGATTTTACAATGCTGATCACAATTTATAGCTTGATATTGCTGAAAAATATGGGTATCGATCCCCAAAATGCCAAGGTTCAAAAGGCGATTGCCAGGATTGCCGATAATCTCCGCTGGGAGATCTTTGATGGACAGTCCTTTTTTGATGGCGAAACAGAGCCTTGTGTTAATGGTGCTATTTTGACCGCTGGTTCCTACTTTGGAATTGAGAGCAAAATATTGTCTGGGTTGTTACTGAGCGAGCAACTTGGTGATGGTGGGTGGAACTGCCAAGCGCCAAAGAGCAAGAGATCATCGTTCCACACGACAATCTGTGTACTGGAAGGTCTCTTGGAATATGAAAAGGCGTTTGGCGGTAGCGAAGAAATCAGAAAAGCCAGGGAGCGAGCAGAAGAGTATCTGCTGGAGAGGAATATGCTGAGAAGGCTATCCAGCGGCAAGATCATAGATAAGGCCTGGACTCGGTTTCGGTTTCCTCCTTCATGGCATTATGACCTGCTTAGGGGGCTTGAGTACATGCGCATGGCAAACAGAAAGCCTGAACGCAGAATGCAGGAAGCAATCGAAACTGTGAGAATGCGACGCCATCAGAATTCTCGATGGCCCTTGTCAAAGCCACATAAGGAGTTTCAGATCCCATTTGAAATGGAAACGCAAGTCGGAGCTACGAGCAGATGGAGTACGATGAGAGCAATGCGTGTCCTTAAGTGGTATGAGGCTGCCGATTGAGGAATTGTCCTTACTTCCGTCGAAAACCCTTCCGGCATGGGCTTCCAGATTTCACAGCGGAAGATCTGAGAGAGGAACACCGCAGGCTGCCGCCAGCGGGCGTCGAGGTTGGACTTTCCTTTTGCCAATAGGAAGCTCGCAGCACACCAGTCGACACTAGACGTTGTTATTGCTACCGGATATATTTTTGGGATGCTTGAGCAACAGAATTGTATTTTCCGATTCTCGTGAAAATTGAAGTGACGGAAAGCCCTACAGAATCGAGAATGATAAATCCACGAAGGTTCGTTGACCGGTATGGCCCCTGGGCGCTGGTCGCCGGCGCTTCGGAGGGGCTTGGAGCTGCTTTTGCGAGAGCGCTGGCAAGCCGCGGCATGAACCTAGTGCTCGTTGCCCGGAGAAAAACCATGCTGGACATGCTAGCTTCTGAGTATCGTCGGCTCTATCATATTGAGGTTCTTTGTCTCGAAATTGATCTCAGCATGCCGGAGTTCTTGGCTAAGCTGCATTCCTCACTTTCAGGTCTCGAAGTGGGAGTGGTGGTATACAACGCAGCATTTGCACCAGTAGGCGACTTTGCCACCATGGACCCCGCTGACCTCTTGCGGGTCGTACAAGTCAATGTTGCCAGTCCCTTAGCACTGGTGCGCTCGCTATTGCCGCCGATGATCAGACGAAAGCGGGGAGCGATAATCCTGATGTCATCCCTCGCAGGCAACCAGGGATCACCGCGGCTCACAACCTACGCTGCGAGCAAGGCCTTCAACACCGTGTTGGCAGAAGGATTATGGCATGAGCTCAGAGGAAGAGGGATCGAAGTAATCGTGTGCTGTGCTGGTGCGGTTCGCACGCCGGGATATGCCAAAACTGCAGGAAGTGACGCACCCGGCGCCCTGGATGCAGATTTCGTAATCGAGCGGACTCTGTCTGCGCTGGGGCGGGGTCCACGGGTAATTCCCGGTTTTATCAATCAAGCAGCCAATTGGGTTCTAAGCCGGATTGTGCCCCGGCGCATGGCAATAAACATCATGGCTGGCTCGACAAAAAACTTGGCAGCCGACGCAGCTCGAAAAAAGGAGACAGGAGCATCATGACAGACTTCATCACAGGGTTTTTCGCACCTTGGCTCATCTACGCACTGATCCTGGCACTGCATCTGTTGATTCCAGCACGAAGGATCGTTGGATACGTGCGCAATGTGCAAACAAAGGAATTGCTCAGATATCGTCTTAACGGCTTGCCGGTAATGATCGCAGTGCTTGGTTTATGGGCGATCCTGGGAAGCTTGAATCTGGTTTCATGGGACTGGCTCTACTATCACCGCTGGTCTGGCTTGGCCGGTGCGTGTACCTTGGGACTGATCTTTAGCGCGGCAGTTGTCTTTTCAGCCCCGAGCACCGGCCGCTCGATTCTGGCTGATCTGTTCTTTGGCCGCTTGGAGAACCCGCAGTTTCTGAACCATCGAGTCGATGCCAAGATGTTCCTCTATCTAGCTGGCGCCACCATGCTTGCATTGAACCTTGCCTCCTTTCTTAGCTATCACCTTCTTACCTTTTCGGCGAACTCATCGCCGGGGATCATCCTGTATTGCTGTCTTTTCTGCTGGTTCCTGGTCGATTACATGGTCTTTGAGCATGTACATCTCTATACCTACGATCTCATTGCAGAGCGCGTTGGTTTCAAACTCGGTTGGGGCTGCCTAACCTTTTACCCCTATGTCTATGCTGTAGGTCTATGGGCCACGGCTGGATTGCCCGATCCAAAGACGCCCAGCCTTCTTCTGATCTTGTATGGCTGCATCTTCTTTGCAGGCTGGATTTTGGCACGCGGCGCGAACATGCAGAAATATCTTTTCAAGATCAAGCCGAAGGCTTCATTTCTCGGAATCTTCAAACCGAAAACCGTCACGAATGGAAAGCAGTCACTGTTGCGCAGTGGATTTTGGGGAGTATCCCGCCATGTGAACTACCTCGGCGAGATTCTCATGGCTACCGGCATAACCCTGGCCCTTGGTTGGCCTGGAGTGTTGGTTGTGTGGATCTATCCCCTCTACTACGTGTTCCTGCTTTTCCCCCGTGAACTCGCTGATGAGCGCCGCTGCGCTGCCAAATATGGCCCTTTGTGGGACGAATATGTTCGCTATGTTCCGAAGAGAATCATTCCCGGTGTTTACTGATTCTATCTCACATTACAAGGCCCTTCTGCCATGAACCGCTGGGTGGCATACGAAGGAAGATTCTGATGAGTTTCTGTTGTAGATGGTCCTATAGCCAGTCAGCTCTTTTATTTTTGTCTCCGGAGTCAACTGGAAGATCTGCAAGGCTATGGAGTGTTCGCTCAACGAAAAGTTGACCACTTGAGGCACTTTTGATCATCGAAAGTTGACCACCCTGAGAACCTTCTCCTGTATGTTCGTGTTGGTCCAAAACACGACATCAGGAGGAAAGAGCCTGCCCTGAGTGTAGCGAAGGGACTTCTCAAGATGGTCAATATCGAGGATATCCGCAAGAAGCACTTGATGCAAGGATGGAGCATCCGCCGCATCGCCCGGGAGTTGAATGTCTCCCGCCAAGTGATCCGTAAAGCGCTGCAATCCGCCGAGATTCCCGCTTATCAGCCCGAGAGAAGGAATCCCTCATCAATCCTGTCTCCCTTCCTCCCGCTGATCAAGCGCTGGCTGGAAGGTGACGAGAAAGCTCCCCGCAAGCAACGCCACACCGCACGGCGTATCTACCATCGTCTGGTCGAGGAGGCTGGCTTCCGTGGCAGTGAACCCACCGTGCGCCGTGCCGTGGCTGTCCTGCGGGCGAAAACCCGGGAAACCTTCATACCCCTTACTGCCGACTGGGGGGAAGTAGCTGAAGTGGACTGGGGGCAAGCCACTATCTACTATGGCCAAGACCCAGTCGTTCTTTGGCTGTTTTGCCTGAAGCTGCGCCGCAGCGGCGTCCCTTTCGTCCGCGCCTACTGGAAAGACAACCTGGAATCCTTCCTCGACGCCCAGGTAGAAGCTTTCCTCTGGCTGGGCGGAGTCCCCCGATCTCTGCGCTACGACAACTTGAGTTCAGCGGTGACGCGGGTCCTCTTGGGACCCCTGCGGGAAGTGAATCCCCACTTCAGCAGCCTGCGAGCCCATTTCCTTTTCGACAGCCTCTTCTGCCGTCCGGGGAAGGGGAACGAGAAGTTCATAGCCCCCGGCAGGGTGTCCTGTGAGAACCTGGTCGGCACGGTTCGCCGCAACGCCCTCACCCCCGTCCCCCAGGTCCGCTCCCTGGAAGAGCTGAATGTTCTTCTCTTGAACTGGTGTGAAGAGGAGAAAGGCAAACGCCGGAGTGACTGGCTGGAGGAACGGGCCGCTTTGCGGCCTCTCCCTCCTTATCCTTTCCGTCCAGCCATCCCGCACCCTCGCCTAGTCAACGGCATGAGCCTGGTGCACTTCGAGGGCAACCGCTACTCAGTTCCTTGTCGACTAGTACACCGGCCAGTATTGCTGTGGTCTTTCCAAATTCACCCCGACGAATCGCAAGAACGGCGATTCATTGGGGACCCCGCTGACCATCTGGAGATCTTCGCCCAGGAGGAATGCGTGGCTGTTCATCTCCGCTCCCGTGGAAGAGGAACGATCTCCTACGCTTTCCCCCACATCCTCCCGGCGATCCGGCGCAAGCCCCGCAGCGTCCTTCACGCCCAAGCCGTGCGGGATCTGCCGGAGCCCTTCCAACGGGCTCGTCGTCAATTGGAAAAGGAGAGCCTGCTGGGCTACCGCGAGTTCACCAAGATCCTCCTCTTGACTGAGACTTGGTCGATGGACGCCCTGGCCCGCGCTCTGGAAGAGGCGATCCAGGCCGGCCCTCTGAACGGCGCCCATGTGCATTGCCTCCTGCTTGGCCAAGGAAAGGCGATGACCCTGCCTCTCTTCCCCCCTTCTCCCCCGGACTTCCCTCAGGATGGCTCTTCCCTCCTCGATCTGCGCTTGCCCAAGCCAGATCTTGGCTGCTATGACGAGCTGTGGGAGCAAGGCCAGGAAGAAGAAAGATCTTGCTGCGAGCGCCCAGTCTGTGCCGCCGGGGAGGGCGAAACCGGAGACAGAGACCTCGCGTTGGTGGGAACGGTCTGCGAAGAGAGGGCTGGCGAAGAGAGGACTGGCGAAGAAACCCTTCACGCTTGTGGCGACGATGATTTCACCTGCAGCAGGAGCCCTTCTCTTTTCCCCATCGCTCTCCCTGTCCTGGCGACTCCTGGCGGCGAGATATGAGAGCCTATTCCGCTGATTCTGCCCACTCTTCCCTCTCCGCCCACTCTTCCCTTCCGTCCACCTTCGCTCTTTCTACCAACCAAATCATGCGGGAAGCAGCAGCCGCCCAAGTTGAGCTGTATTGCTGCAAGCTGCGCCTGCCCAGCCTCAAGCAGGGCTTCACTCAAGTCGTACGGGAAGCCATCGTCAACAATCAGCATCCCCTCGACTTCCTGGCGGCCTGCCTTTCCCTGGAAGCGGATGGCCGGATGCAGCGGTTGCTCCAGAAGAGAATCAAACAGGCCCGTTTCCCGGCAGCCAAGACG
>JAPLHV010000051.1 GCA_026389455.1 Coprothermobacterota bacterium | reverse complement strand
TTGCTTATAGGTTTTTACAGCTTTACCGGTTGATTCAATTTCCCCGGCAAACTCACTCCCCAGGATGGTTATGTTTGGTTTGCTGATACCAAAAGATATTTTCGTGAGGATCCAGAAGAGGAAAGGCATGTTGAATTTTTTCGAGGAGATGTCTTTAAAATTTCGAGCCAAAATATCCCCGTAATTTACCGTGGTCGCATTGATTCTTATCAATATTTCGTTGTCCTTGGGCGTAGGTTTTTCAACTTCTTTGAGTTGAAGTACTTCCGGTGGTCCGTATTTTGTGTATACAATCGCTTTCATGAGTTCCCTCCAAGAGTATTGATCCGTTCATTTCAAGAATTGCGGAAATGCATCCATAAAATCTGCAACGTCTGAGGTTTCGCGGAGTTCATCTTAAGCGGTTAGGACTTTATTTAAGTATTTCCTTTAATGCTGTAGCTGCAGTGTAAACACAACCAACGCCACAGATGTACTGGGCTACTCTCAAAGCCTCGGCAATCTCTTCCTTGGTTGCTCCCTCTTTTATGGCTAGTCGAGCCAGTGATTGAACACCGTCAGATGTTCCTTGCACGGCATCGAGCACCATGGCAATCAACAGCTTGGTTTTTTTAGGCAGTGCGCCGTCGGCAAGAGCTAGGTCTCTAGTCTTGTTAATCAAGTCCAGGAGTTTTGGGTCCAGTTCTTCGTAAATCTTCAAAGGGTGCTCCAGCATATTATTGTCCTCCATTTCTACGGTCTATTTCACATCATACGTCCTTGGACAGGTTGACTCCAGCAGTCAGGCGAGTGTACCTGTGTTGGCTTACCGGTCATTCCTACTGACTTGTGGTAATGGCACAGATCAATGTGCTGGGTTGCTTCCAATTGTCAAGGGGACGATCCCAATCACCTAATATGTCACCCAAGCAGGCTCCGTTACATCAATTAAAATGTCACCGAACACTTCACCCAAAGGAGCCAGCCCAAGGAGATGGATATGCATGCCCGCAATGAGTATATGGACACCCTTCGTCAACGGTATCTTCACGCCGAGAGCCGCCCGGAGAAGTCCCGGATCCTCGACGAGTACTGCGCCAACACCGGCCAGAACCGCAAGTACGCCATCCGTAAGATCCATCCTGGCTCTTCCCTGGGTAAGAAGCAACGGAAGAAGCGCAAGCCCCTCTACGACGGCCAGGTGGTGGCTGCCCTGGCTCACGTCTGGGAGATCTTCGACTACCCCTGCGGAGGGAGGCTGAAGCCGCTCCTGGTCTGTGAGGTGGATCGCTTGCGGGCCTTCGGCGAGCTGCTCATCCCCGATGCTGTCGCTGCGCAGCTGAAACGCATTGCTCCGGCCACCATCGACCGCAAGCTGCGCCACCAACGGGAGGTTCTTCACCTGCAACGTAAGCGGGGTCTCTCTCGTCCCGGTTCTCTCCTCTTTAAGAAGATCCCCATCAAGCTGGACCGTTGGGAACCCGGACAGCTCGGCTTCCTGGAGATAGACCTGGTCGAGCACTGCGGTTCCTCGGCTGCAGGGGACTTCCTCAACACCCTCAGCACGGTGGAGATCGCCTCGGGCTGGTGGGAGGGAGAAGCGGTCAGTGGCAAGAGCCAAGAGAGAGTCTTCTCTGCTATCCAGACCATCCGGGCGAGAACCCCTTTCTCTTGGCGAGGGATCGACAGCGACAACGGCGGCGAGTTCATCAATCATCTCCTTTACCGCTACTGCCAGAAAGACGGTCTTTCCTTCACTCGTTCTCGCCCTTACCACAAGAACGACAATGCTCATATCGAGGGGAAGAACTGGACCCACGTGCGCAAGGCCTTGGGTTACCTGCGCTATGACAGCGAGGAGGAAAAGGTCCTCATCGAGGCCCTCTACCGTGGCCCCTATCGCCTCTACATGAACTTCTTCCAGCCGGTGATGAAGCTGGTGGCCAAGGAACGGTTGGGAGGAAAAGTGAAGCGGCGCTACGATTCTCCCCAGACTCCTTTCCAACGTCTCTTGGCTTCTCCCCAACTCTCTCCTCGTATCAAGGCTGACCTGCAGGCTGCTTATCAACTCTTCAACCCAGCTCAATTGAAGCGCTAAACAGCCTGCGGCAGCATGTCTACTATGCCTTGATCGACCGACTCTACGATGCCTACCAAGAGAAGACCTCCCGGCCATCTTTGCAGATCCAACCCTCCAAGAAACAGTCCCCTCGTTCGGTGACATCTTTGGTGAGGCAACGATCCTC
>JAPLHV010000184.1 GCA_026389455.1 Coprothermobacterota bacterium | reverse complement strand
CCGCGGCACTCAACCCCTTGGCTGGATCGACGCCCAGCTTCGCAGCGACCGCCTGCGCGCTGAGGGTGTGCCATGCCGGTCCAGAGGCGATGGGGGCGGGGGCGGATCCTGGCCGAGCAGCCTTGTTTTGCAGATGAATCTTATCCATAGCGTTCCTGGGTTTTCATGGCCTCTCCTTTCCTCTTCCTCTACTCTACGCTCCCAGCCGTCCCGCGGGAATAGGGGCAATCCTGGTCAGCCACACCATTTTTGGCGGGTAGAGAGGAGTGGCCTCCCAATAGGCTTCAACGACTGGCGAGGTTGAATCCTTCTGCTTCTCAGAGGAAAACACTAAAGATAAGCTATTTGAGGCGCTTCAAGCGGCGCCTAGAGAAGCCTCGGAGGATTTAATTCTCACCACTCGCGCTGTGTAATGAACCCTAGCGGGAGCGAAAGACCAGGCTTCTGCCCCCATTAGATGCTGATCATCGCGCGGGAGGAAACCGAGATCGATGATTTGGCACAAGATGGTAGAACATGGCAGAGTCCGTGGCGCTATTTGAGAATGGATGACAGGAGATAACTCCTCCTGTCATCTGAGCGCCCCCTTATGTCATCCTGAGCGCCCCCTTATGTCATCCTGAGCGCCCCCTTATGTCATCCTGAGCGCCCCCTTATGTCATCCTGAGCGCCCCCTTATGTCATCCTGAGCGAAGTGAAGGATCTCGACTTTCGTCTTGCCTCTAGGCTCAAGGCCAGGCCGTTCGTCGCGGAGTTTACCCTTGAGCAAAGCGAAAGCCTGTCCTCGAGCGGAGCGAAGGAAAGTGAAGGAATCTTGCCGTTACTGGGGTCTGTTCAGGGACGTTGTTCAATTGTCGACTCAAACGGATGAGCGGGACCGTCCTCGCCCTCCAGATAGCCCCCGGCAGGATGTATAACCAAATCAACATCGTGGGTTCTTCCGATCATCTCCTGTGCAGAATCGTTCGCTGAGGCGGAAGCGGGAGAGCTTCCTAGTAAGCGCGGATCGGAAAATATCGCAGCGCGATAGTCCCGCCTGCGGTTGGAGGCCGGCAATGAGAGCCTGGCTCTGGTGCGACCAGCGTTTCTATACTCCGAAGGATCAGCAGCAAGTTTGGGGATTGGACATGGCAGTCCATCCACTCACACGGCATGTCGTGGGGAGTAAGTTGACAATTGAACAACGTCCCTGAATATCTACTCGCCTTTCAACTGGAATGCTTGCAGCTTATACCGCCAAGTCTTACCATCATTGCATGGAGGTATAACAAAATGGCCAAGACGATTGAGAGAAAGATCAAAGTGACCCTGCAGCTCCCCTGCAACCTGGTGGATCAGGCGAGAGGACTCGTGGCGCGCAAGCGATACCCATCTTTCGCTTCCTTGGTGCGTGCTTCACTAGAGGAGGCGATTCTCCAAGCCGAGCGGGAACAGCTCCTCCAGCAACTGGATGCGGCCAGCCGGGATCCCCTGTTCTTGATGGACATACGTGAAGTAAGCGAGGATTTCGCTTCAATCGACCAGATGGCCTTGCGATCGAATGACTGATTCATACACCACCGAATATCGCTGGAGCACTTTCATTGCGGCTTTGGATCCTGTCCAGGGCTCCGAGCAGGCGGGAACTCGGCCTGTCTTGGTGGTCTCAGGCGAAGACTTCAACCAGCGTTGGGAACAAGTGGCGATCCTCCCGATCACCACGCGGAAAGCTGGGCGCCGCGTCTTCCCCGGGGAGGCGCTCCTCCCAGCGGGAACGGCAGGTTTGGAAAAGGAGTCGTTAGTCTTGGCGCACCAGATCCGCGCGATCAGCAAAAATCGCCTGCAACGCCATCTGGGGAAACTTCCGCCCGAGCTGCAAGACCAAGTTCGAAAGGCGCTTCGGTTGTTCTTAGAATTGTAGCGACGCCACACCCCCCAGCCGCCAGATTCGCAAGATCAACGCCGTGAGTTTTTCCGGTCATCTTCAGGGCATGATCGTTCGCGGAAGTAGGAAGCGGGAGGATCCCCTAGTGGGCGCGGATCGGAAAATATCGCAGCGCGATAGTTCCGTCTGTGGTTGGAGGCAGGCAATGGGAGCCTGGCTCTGGTGAGGACAGCGCTTTTATATTCCGAAGGATCAGCAGCAAGTTTGGGGATTGGACATGGCAGTCCATCCACCCAGACGGTGTGGCGTGGGGTTAAGTTGACAATTGAACAACGTCCCTGAAGCGAATATGGGAGAGCGTCTACAACCCCGACTTCTAATTATGGTGAATTCGCCATAATTAGAAGTCAAGCAGGTCTAAACAGCTACAAGATTGGCGTCAAGGAATAACCATGCTAGACACCGTCACCAAACACCGCATCGACACCGCCCGCGACATCCTGGTCGGCAAGGCGCCCGACCCCAAGAGCCAGGTCGAGCAAATCACCATCGCCCTGATCTACAAGTTCATGGACGACATGGACGCTGAGAGCGAGGAGTTCGGCAGGAAGCGCAGCTTTTTCGCCAACGATTTTGCCCGCTACGGCTGGGCCAAGCTGATGCGCTCCGGCCTAGGCGGCCACGAGACCCTCAACCTCTACGCCGAGGCTATCGCCAAGATGCCGGAGAATCCCGGAATCCCACTGCTCTTCCGCAATATCTTCAAGAATGCCTATCTGCCCTACCGCGATCCCGAAACGCTGAAAATGTTCCTGAAGATCATCGACGAGTTCGCCTACGATCACAGCGAACGCCTTGGCGATGCCTTCGGCCTCGGCGCTCAGCGCCGCCCTATTGAAAAGAATGACTTGCCGCAAGCCCAGGCGGAGATCGGCGAGTACTTGCGGCGCCTGCGGGCGGGGGAATCCGTAGCCGACTACCAACCCACGCTCGGCCTGATCGTGGGGAAAGAGAAGATCGCCGCGAACGACGTGTACAACCTCAGTGGGGAGCGGTATCGGGAAGGTACAGCGCACAACCCCATATTTCCGTTGTTCAGGATCGGCGACATATGTACGATCAAGCCGCGCAAGAGCCAGTTGGCCAATTTGTCGCCTGATACCCGTGTTTCGTTCGTGCCGATGGCTGATCTGAACGAACACCGTATAGCGTTTCGACCCACTGAAGAGAAACGGCTTTCTGAGGTATCGGCAAGCTACACCTACTTTGAGGACAACGATGTTCTTCTCGCAAAGGTGATGCCATGCTTCGAGAACGGAAAGGCGGGCATAGCGCGAGGTCTGCTAAATGGGCTCGGATTCGGTTCTAGCGAGTTTTACGTTTTGCGACCGACCAGCCAGGTTCTACCAGAGTGGATTTACCACTGCGCGACGCATCCGTTGTTCAGGGATACTGCCATCGCCCAAATGACTGGTACCGGCGGGTTGCAGCGTGTTCCAAGAAGTTATGCAGAAGACTTTCAGATCCCCCTGCCGCCGCTGGAGGTGCAGAAGGAGATCGTGGCGGAGATCGAGGGCTACCAGCAGCAAATTTCGAATTACGAATTGGAAATTACGAAGTGTCGCGACAGGATCGCCAAGTCCGTTAACAAAGTCTGGAGTGCCGATGAAGACTGAGAATCCTGTTCAAATAAAGAGCTACGCCTTTGCCGTGAGGATCGTCCGACTCTACCAGCATTTGGCGGCTACGAAGAAAGAATATGTGCTTTCTAAGCAAGTCTTGCGGGCCGGAACGAGCATAGGCGCCAACGTCGAGGAAGCCATTGGTGGCCAATCGCGAGCCGAT
>JAPLHV010000212.1 GCA_026389455.1 Coprothermobacterota bacterium | reverse complement strand
CCGAACAAGTGAAGACATACGTCTTTTCCTATATCGACACAGTTCGCTGTTGATTACTCTTTCTGGTCTTACAACTTCTCTACTGGATCTGCTCCTCGAGATAGAAGGAAGGGACATCAAGCTCATTATTGGCGGGGGCTTATAAAAGCCTCTGGCAGAGGCCATTAAAAGACTTGGCTATCAAGTCGTCGTCGGGGCCGAAAAATATCAGTTTGTACGACCCGGGCTAAGGGGCACTATTGCGTCGAGCGTCAAGATAGATATCCTTACCGGTCCGCAAACCTGTTTTCAGGGCACAAGTGTAAGGGTCGACGCACGCCGTGTACGGCCCAATCCTTCCGTAGGAATTCACGCTCATCCAGTAGACGAGGCGCTCACCCTAGAGGAAAGACTTATGCCGGTCACGTTGACGGGAGAACTTAGCTCAGGCAAACCGTGGCAGGCTGGGGTTTTCATACCACATCCATACACGTTTTTGATAATGAAACTCTTCGCATTCCGGGATAGGCTCAACGATGCCGATAAGGAATTCGGACGGTATCACGCTTTGGATCTATACATGATTCTGGCTACGACAACTGAAGATGAGTGGAGATATGGTCTTGAGCTAAGAGATCGGTATCGAGATCAGCCTGTTGTTGTGGAGGCGGGACGCCTGGTTTTTGAATATTTCTCTGCCCTTGACCATTTTGGAATGCTTCGATTGCGCGAAAGCCCGTACTATCGGCCGGACCTGCAACTTGCTGAATTCATGTCGATTCTTCAGGAGCTTTTTCCGGTGGGGATATCGAAAGACGGTAAAGAAAGCGCTCAACCCCGTAGCGAGTCAGGATCAGATTGAAGTCCTCTCCTCGCGCCTTGGCGCGTGCCAGCAGCCGCGCATGCACCGATGCAACCAGCCCCGTGTTCATGCCACCGACTCCAGGTAAGGCCGCATCACATGGCTCACCCGATCGATCTTCGCGAAGCGCCATAGTGCGGCAGTGCTCGCCTTCCCCATCCGGCGGGCTTCCCTCAGCGCTTCCAGCGCTACATCAAGGCCAAGCTTGTTGCGGAACTTGAAACAGTCAGCCACTGTCTTCGACACGTTGGTCACGCGGATTGTCGTGCCATCCACCTGGTGCGTTTCTACTCCCACCGCCAATGATTCGGCCGAGAGACGCACCACGCGCAGCGGTGGATAGCTGAGCCGGGGCGGGTGGGATTTGTTGCCGATGGCGATCCATACCTCGAACGGCGCTTGCGTTGTTAGTTCGTGAAAGCGTAGAGCTGTGAGCAGACAGAAGATGACTCCCGGCGCGCGTTGCGCGACTGTAGCCAACGCACTGTGCTCGGTGCTTTGGAAGTTTGGCATGGCATAGAGGCCGCGGGCGATCCGCACCAGTTGACCGCACGCTGCCATCCTCGAGATTTTGCTGCGGCTGACCCCGCCGGCAACAAGATCGCGCGAACGCAATACCCCGCTAGTGTGGAAAATTTTGGCCATTCTTGAATCGATTAGGTTCACACCGATATTGTGTTCCAAACTTGCGGTAGTTGTCGATAACTACCGATAGTTTGCAACGAATCCGTGCGTTTGAACCGGCAATGTGACTAAAACCCAGCTTTTCCGCCGCACTCCATGATGAGTTCCTACTGCATATAGGCACATCCGATGAGTAGAGACGGGATCCCATAGATTTACTCCAGCCTTTTTCGAAGCTCATCTTAAGAGAGGCGAGGTTTGGTCAAAGTCATCCCTGAGGGCGATTCGATGGTGAGCGGCGGAACTATTTTTTCATTTTCTGCTTTTGGCCTTTTCTGCAACTTCACAATCCCGGGAAGCTTCTCTGGGTGCTGCTTTGAAGTGCCTCCAATGGCTTATCTTCAGTATTTTGCTCTTCTGCTACATCTATCTAGACAGCCGTTCACTGTCTAGACAGAGGAGGCAAACCCCCCGGGCAGCAGCCTCCAGGGAAACCATCAAAGAATGGACCCAGCGGGGAAGAAAAGAGAAAAGAGGTGCATATCGAAGAGAAGTTGGAGAAGCTGACTGCCGGCCCTCACCGACCTGGTCCAGGCAGCAGGAGAAATGAAGACGAGGGCCTCCCGAATCGTGGCGCCCTAGTCGGAAGCGCAGGTTCCCAAATCCCCGCAGCCCTAGCTGGGAGAGCCTTTGCCGGGCCAAACGGAAATATTGCGCAATACTCGTTCTGCTCCGATTTCTTGCCCTACACTGGTTTTAGCTTCAAAGAAAGCAGGTGAAAAAGTATGAGCAGCGTTTGGTCAAAAGATTTGCTCTTCATTTCAATGCGTGCGTCGAAGTTGAACGCCCCGGAGTTGGCTAAGAAATGCCACTGCGCTGTCTCCACTATTTCGCGGATCGTCCGGGGGAAACCATTCCTCAAAACAAGCGCCGCTTTTCTCTTGGTGTGCATCGAAGGAAAGCTGGAGAAACTGACCGCAGCCATCAGGGATTTGGCCCAGGTAGTGGGGGCGCTGAAAGTAGGTTCCTTCGCAGAGCCGTGAAAAGGCCTAAAGAGAAAGGAGATGTGAAAT
>JAPLHV010000211.1 GCA_026389455.1 Coprothermobacterota bacterium | reverse complement strand
GTTGAGCAGGAATCCCGGATTGCATTTCGTCTTTGCGCGGATGGGAATGGCCGAGGAGCAGGGATTTGGCATTAGATCTCTTCGCGACCGGGCAAAGAAACTCGGCTTACCGTTGCCTAGGTATGCCTGGGACGCCCCCTATCTTGTTCTCACGTTGTTCCAGACACCCGAGTCGGTACAGAGAGCCCTAACGCCAGACGCACTGGAATCGCTGAGCAAAGCAGAACGGAAGGGCTGGCAGTGGTTGACCACGCAGGAGACCGTTACGGCGATTGGCTATGCGGTAGCGCTAGGTATTCCGAAAAGAACGGCACAGAACCATCTCAAACGATTTGCGGACCTAGGCCTTCTTCGCCGTATAGGTACAGGACCATCGACCAAGTATGGGATCATTGGGCCATGAGAGCGCCAATCGCTGGAAATATCGGGACTATAATGGTTGGCCAGCTTCGCTTAATACGCCAACTATCGCGCTGGAATGGCGCGATAGTTGTGCTAGATCCCATTTCTTGGAGTTAATGCGCCAATTAGATTTCCAGTAGATTTCCAGGGACGTTGTTCAATTGTTGACTAAATCACGCAGATGCTTTCCATTCGATCCCATGCCGAGGCTCGCCAGGCTGGATCTACTCGGATCTCTCAGCAATTCCTCCTTCGACTGCGGATAGTCATGATGCGCAGGTCATTCTAATGGGTTGTTTGCTTTCCGCCATTTCCAAGCAGCTCCGCTGGCGCAACGTGGGGTCTATCATCGTATTTTAGAGGGTCAGGAGATACCCCTGCCTTGAAGATGATGTGCTTTGTGTGCAGGGGTGTGGCTCTTGGGGTCTGTGATCCAGGTAACTGAATTCACTCGACTCTGCGAATTGACCGGAGGTCTATTGCCGCCCCTGTTCTCTTTTGTCGTCCCGTGGCGTCCACTGGGATGGCGCCGGTGGAAGATGATCGCTCGGTGGTTAACTTTTCAATGATCACCGTGGCCGACTTTTCGTTGAACACAGTGCCAAGCCTAATAATTGTTTGGCAACAGGATTGAGAGCCTGTTCGTCTTCTGCTAAAGTAAAAAAAAATGGGAGGTTGTGCCATGCCAGCAGTCATGGAAAAGCAAGAAGCACATAAGATCGTCGACCGTTTGCCGGAAAGAGCGACTTGGGATGATCTTATGCACGAGATCTATGTGCGTGAAGTCATTGAGAAAGGATTGGACGATAGCAAGGCGGGTCGAACTAAAGAGGTGAAGGAAGTCCGCGCAAAATACAGCTTGCCGGAATGAAGGTGTACTGGACAAAGACCGCGGAAGGGCATCTCGACGCCATTTATTCCTAGTTCGCGCAAGATTCCCCAGAGTATGCGAAGCGCATGGTGGATTGCCTGACCCGACGCACTCAGCAAATTGCCAGGTTCCCCCTATCGGGCCGTAAAGTACCGGAATATGACATCGATCAGATCTGAGAAATGATCCAGGATTCATACCGGATCATCTACCACATCAAATCCGATCAGATGGATATCATTGCTGTCATTCATGCGGTCATGAACCAGCTCCATTCAGATACTGATAGTGGAAAGATAGGGTCAAGTCTTTAGATTTCGCACTTCTTTGTTCTGCAGATAGTCGTGGCGTGCCGGCAATTCTACGGATTGTCTCCTATCCGCCATCTCCAACCGGCTCTACTGGCTCCGCCAATCTTCAACAACTTGTGCCAAATTGTCGATCGCGGATTCCATTTCCCCTCGCGTGATGGTTAGTCCTTCACGATGGGGAAGACGATCTTTTCCTGTATGGTAATGTCCACCTTGGCCTCTTTAATAGCAGCGCCCGGCAAGGGTCCTTCGTATCCCTGGTAGAATGTTTGGCTGTTTTCATGGGAATGGCGATCATGACGACTGATCTGAAGTTGAATCCCTGAATCGCTCTCTACCTGTTCAAATACAAGGGCAAGACCTTCCTGTATCGTTTCAAAAGAAACAATTTCCCTCATCGTGAAATCAAGGTCTTCGGAGAAGCGATAGTTCGGAACATAACATTTCTTGATGGCGGCGCCGCCTTTGAAAGCAAGGAGGTTTGCTAGCGATTCGAGAGCAAAGACAGGTTTCGTTGGGGTATCATTACGTCCTCACCACTGATAGGAGCTCGTCGGGCGATACATTCAGTTGTAACCTCCACTTCCTGACGAACTTGCCTTCAGCCGGCAGAACCGGATCGATCCTGGCGTAGGTTTCCGTCAAGTGGCCACGAAGGTTCTCCAGATGTTTCGGTGAGCCGATTGCATAGAGTTCAAGGAGATAACCCAACCTGCGAATGACGGCGCCGCTGTCCATCTTCAGCGCATACTCGATGAGACGGGCCACATTCACATCCTGCCGACGCAGCCAAATCCCTTTGGCCGCTTCCGTGATGCCGCCGCAGTACTTGGGCTGATAAAGGCTGTCAATGATCGTTTTTTCCAGGTCGCTGATCCGCACCCGTTCTTGCTTGGTTACCCAATGATTGATCGTACCGAAGAAATGTACTTTCTTGCAGGTTATGAATTGGAAATCAGTGGCCATGATATGAATGGCACGATGTTTTTTCACGGTTGTCACATAGAAAACAAACTGGGGTTGGGTAACCATTCCGTGAATTTGCATGGCCGTACTGTGGGAGAGGTAATAATCCTTCCCGTACACCAACTCACGGGCCACAATGAGCGGGCTTCCCATGTATTCTTTTTCTTTCCCCAGTTCATAAGGCGCCAGGATGAACAAGCCTGGCATCAAGCGGGTGGCAACTCCTCTGTTGACAAGCTTTCTGACTAGGCTACGGGTTGTGGAACCCTCTAGATTGAGAATTTTAGAGACATCCTCCAGACGGAAGATACTTTTGTTCTCCTCGTAGAGTGAGGTAACCAGATGCGCGGCTTGGGCGCCCAGGGTTTTCGTGGGAATGTTATGTTTCATATCCACCATGTGTCCTCCGAGGACACAATATGCACCTATAATATAACATTGTCAACATCCCGTTAGGTGTAGCCATCCTCTCC
>JAPLHV010000255.1 GCA_026389455.1 Coprothermobacterota bacterium | reverse complement strand
GACCCGGCCATCGAGGTTCTGGCGATCGCCTCCCAGCCGTTGGTGAACCTGGTGGAGAACGGCAACAGCGCCCATCCTGAAGTGAGAGCCTACGCCGCAGAGACAGTGGCGCCTTTCCTTCGTTTCGGCGTGGATGTGCTGGTCCTGGGCTGCACCCACTTCCCCTACCTAACTCGCTTGATGACCGAGTTGATGGGCGCTCAGGCAGTGATCGTGGATCCCGCTGTTGCCGTCTCCCTGCGTTTGGCTGCAGAGCTTCGTGAACGAAACCTACTCTCATCGTCCGGCGAGGGCCGCCGCCTCTTTCTGACTTCCGGAGACCCGACCCAATTCCTCAATGTCGGTCGGCAGATCGATCCTGAATTAAACGATGTTCAACCCTGGAGGTGGCCAAATGTGTAGTCAACTTCGCATCGATAAACGTTTGATAAACGAGCTTCGACCGATAACGATTGAAGTCGGGATTGCAAGATATGCAGAAGGATCCGCTTTGATCGAGCTGGGCAACACCAGGGTTTTAGTGTCGGCTACTGTAGAGGAGCGAGTTCCGTCCTTTTTGAAGGGAACAGGCCGCGGTTGGGTTACGGCCGAATACGCCATGTTGCCGCGTGCCACCCAACAGCGCACGGCTCGCGAACAGGGCCGGGGGCGCTCGCAGGAGATCCAGCGGCTAATCGGACGATCGCTGCGCGCTTCGGTTGATTTGAACGGCTTGGGCGAGCGTTCCGTGATCCTGGACTGCGACGTGCTCCAGGCAGACGGTGGAACCCGCACCGCGTCCATCTCAGCGGCTTGGGTAGCCTTGGTTCAAGCTTTGCGTTGGCTCCGCAATCAGGGTCGAATTGAGGGACTTCCTTTGCAAGGCCAAGTCGCGGCGATTTCAGTTGGTTTGGTTGGGGAGGAAATCTTGCTGGACCTTTGCTACGAGGAGGATTCCCGCGCTGCGGTTGATTTCAATGTCGTCATGACGGATCAGAATCGACTCGTCGAATTGCAGGGAACCGGAGAAGGGCGCACCTTCAGCCGTCCCGAGCTGAACCTGATGTTGGACATGGCTTGGACGGGGATCAGTCAAATCTTTACCTTGCAGAAGGACGCCTTGGGAATGCCGTGAACAGCGGTCGTCGGGTAAACCTGCATGATCTCACACCGACGCTGCGATCCACCTCGGATGAGAGGATCTCTCCTCGCGACAGGTTGTCCCGTCTGCTCTGCGCTTCAGCAAACGCTCATAAGCTAGGTGAGATTCGAGCCATCCTCGCAGACTTACCCCTGGAGATCTTGTCGCTGGAGGATTTCCCAGGTTTATCCCTTCCCCCGGAGGACGGCAGCAGCTATGCTGAGAACGCGCTTCTGAAGGCGCGCGCCGCTTTTCTGGCCACCGCCATCCCCGCGTTCGGCGATGATACCGGGTTGATGGTGGAGGCATTGGGCGGTGTACCCGGCCTCTACTCGAACCGCTACGCGGCTGACGACCCGGCCAGGAGGCGGAAGTTGCTGCTGGCCCTGGCCGGTTTGCCCAGCGAGGAGCGGCGTGCGGTCTTTCATTGCACCATCGCTTTCGTCTGGGCGGGGGGCGAGGAGACCTTCACCGGCTCGATAGAGGGGCTCATCACCGAGTTTGAACGGGGTGGGGGAGGCTTCGGCTATGACCCGCTCTTCCTCATCCCTGCGATCAATCGCACCTATGCCGAGATGAGCGACACCGAGAAGAACCACTGCTCGCACCGGGCTGCCGCCCTGCGCTTCTTCCGATCCTGGCTGGAAGGCTCGGGGCTGCTGCAGACGCCGCCAGCCTGAGCACTGCTAATAGCCCCCGGCAAGTAGACAGCCCCCGGCGAGTAGACAGCCCCCGGCAGGGTGTTCTGTAGTCACCTCGTTCCTCTAGGATTCGTCTTCACAGCTTGAAGGAAAGACATTTTCCGGCTATCATTCTTCCGCGTCGGGGCGTGGCTCAGTTTGGCTAGAGCGCTTGGTTTGGGACCAAGAGGCCGGAGGTTCAAATCCTCTCGCCCCGACCAAAATTCCTTCCTTCTTGGCTCGAGTTTTCCCCAGGCTATGGGGACAGATTAGACCTCCGGTCAACTCGGCGATCCCGCAGGTAGGTCAAGTATGAGTGGATTTCTTGTTCCCAGGTGTCGCGGAAGGCGCGGATCTGCTCTGGCTCGCTGGTCAGGTCTTCGTCCTTGCCAAGAGGACAAAGCCAATCCGGACCGATCCTTGCTGGAAGAGAACCGCAAGCTCTCCAGGAAAGCGTCTCAGTTGGAAACACGCCTTAAACAACTGCAGACTTTGATTGAGGTGCAAAAAATAATCTCCGAATTATTGGAGATCCCCCTCTCTGTGACCAAGACAAGCGAAGAAAACTGATTATCCCTTGCTCCGATTGCCTCTGCAGCAAGCTCCGTTGCGGCCTCGCGGCTTGGGAGAGAGAGCTTCCTCCAGGGCTTCTTGCTCTTGCCGGCGCAGCGGCCAATATTCTCATCCCTGTCATCTCGTCTCCTCTTCCTGGTTCGATAGTAACTTACCAGCCTGCGGCAGCTTACTAGACTGCGGCAGCTTACTAGACTGCGGCAACTTACCAGCCTGCGGCAACTTACTAGCCTGCGGCAACTTACCAGCCTGCGGCAACTTACCAGCCTGCGGCAGCATGTTACCATTACACTCCAGTGCCTCTTCTCACTCTCATTCTCCGCCCTATCATTTCCACCTTCTATTTCGGGAGGGAACTGTCTCGGGATTTTCTTGGCACAGAGGGTATGACGCGTAGTAGTGATAGACTAGGCCAGCAAAGATGATCAGCAAAGATTGCCCATTTTGCGCTATCAATCCATCACTCGTCCTTTGTGCAAACAAGGTTGGTTTGGCCATTCGGGATCGATTTCCCGTGTCATTGGGCCATTCGTTGGTTATGCCTTTCGTTCACACAAGCAGCATCTTTGATCTCCCCGATCAAGACCAGCAAATACTCTGGGAACTTGTCATCCGATTGCGAAAGGAAATGATGATCGAATTCAACCCCATTGCATTCAATATTGGCATTAACGATGGGGTGGCAGCGGGCCAGACCGTTCCGCACGCCCATATTCATGTAATTCCACGCTACAATGCCGATAAGGTCGATCCCAGAGGCGGCATTCGGTGGGTGATTCCAAAGAAGGCGCCGTATTGGACAGAGTAGATATCTCAGGCATTCCGACTCCAAGCGAACAAATCGAGTTTCTCCAGAAGATCGAACGTCTATTGTCCGAGGGCCAGTTTGTAGCCAGTTATAAGTTCGCTTTGCTGCGGGCGTTGGCTGATTTATCAGTGGAACTGGGCGATGATTCCGGTCATGCTCTGCCAATTCCGATCACCGCCATCGCTGAAGAGTTTGTAGAGCTTTATTGGAGGCAAGTGAGGCCAATTTATGAGCAGGGCCAGATTCTACGACAGAATACCGGCCAGCAGGCCAAGATTGTACAAATCGTCTCGCGGTGTATTTCCCGGTATTGTGGAAACCTGTCTCAATTTCAGAAAAATTATGAGGATTGGAACCGCACCATCCTGGAGGTTGCCCAAGTCATCCGGCTAATGCCTCTTTGGAGGTTGCAGGTCGTTGGCCGGAGATCGGATGAGTTTCTCTACCAACACTCGGAATCCAATGAATCAATCATTCTGAAGGGTGGCGTTGCTTTCTGTTTTCGTCGTTTCTACAGCATGATTCGGAACATGGTGGAAGGGAGTTGGATTAACTTTATCCGCAGCCTTAATCTTTACAAGCTTGGCGAGTCGCTTGATCTCCCCGAGTTCCTATTCGGATCGGTGCGGGCGCCGCTCAGCGCCCTTCAACCAGGTTTATTGGAGATCCAAAATGGCCTGTGCTTCTATTGTAGCCATCCCATCCGTCAGGATAGTGCCATTGATCATTTCATCCCTTGGTCGAGCTACCCTTCCGACCTGGGTCATAATCTTGTCCTTGCCGATGCCAGATGCAACAGTAAGAAGGGAAATCTGCTGCCTGCCGAGGCGCACTTGGAAAAGTGGCTCATCCGAACTCACTCATTCCAAGGGAATTTGGAGGATCTGTTCTTGGAAGTGAACTTCCCCTTTGAGTATCCCCTTTCGGTGGCCATCACCAGATGGGCGTATGCCCAAACAGATGAGACGAATGGGGTCACCTGGAACCTGGAAGACGAGAGGGAATTGCTGACCGGTCAATGGCGAAGCTTGCTGGGGCCAGAAGTTACGAAGAACACTACGAATCAATGAATATAATCACCATGAGGGAGGTTAAGGTGGATGAAACAAGAAGTATTGTCGTTAACCACGAACGATGACCCACCCGGGACGGGGCGCTGAAGATCTATCATCATCAGGTCATGGGCGTCGACTGGATCTCATCTCCCTTTTCTCTTCTCTTTTTTCCATGAGCGACAAGTATAGGAGAAATGCGTCAACAAAGGCCAAATGCGTCAACATCCCTTACTGGGAGACAGTTTGCGGGTTTATCCGAAAAGGTCAAATGCGTCAACATGGAGGCATTGGGAATATTTTACCCCACCCGGCGCAAACGACCTTCTTCCAGCAACTTGGCAATGCGTTTCTCGAAAAGTATCTCCTCATCCTCTTTTCCCGAACTGCTTCCCGAACTGATTGCCTCGGTTCGATGAACCGTTGCGGCGAGCAGACGAGTGGTTGTCCCCGCAACCATCTCTTCTTCCTTCCGCCTCCACGACAACGGAAGAGACCTTGCTCATTCGGTTCTTAGCCGCAAGGTACGAGAAGGGCCGTTTTAAGCCGGATCTCACTCGACTAGGGTGGTCAACTTTCGATGAGCGCGGTGGTCAACTTAATGATGAGCGTTCACATTGATTATTCACGGAAAGGGGTTTCCCGGCCTAACGTTGATCTCAATCTAAATCAGTCGGGGGAGTGGCGGCGGCAGACTCTCTATCGTATACTTTCCAATATTGGGGACTGAAATAGACAGCATGGGAATGCGGAGTCAGGGCTTGCCGACAGGCGCCAACGCCGGGAGCGTGCAACAACGTGCCCTTGACACTTTCAAATGGGCGCGCTTCCGTTTGGTCTACCGGGCAGTGCAGCCTCTCCTCCTTCCACCCTATAAAGGCTCAACTTTCCGCGGACCCTTCGGCGGCATCTTCCACGATCTGGTCTGCACCCGCAGTGGATATTCTCATTGCAACCTCTGCCCGCTGCATACCGTTTGCCCCTACGCAATCGTCTTCGAGCCTTCTCCGCCGGAGGATGCGCGGATGATGCAACGCTTCTCCGACATTCCCCGCCCTTTCGTTATCGAGCCCGAGCTAAGCCAGAAGACGACCTATCAGCCAGGGGAGACTTTCACCTTCGATTTCCTAGTCTTCGGAAAGGCGATTCAGCTCTTTCCCTATTTTGTTCTCACTTTCCGCGATTTTGGGGAGAAAGGGATCGGCAAGGGACGCGGCCGAGTCGTTCTGGAGCGAGTTGACTTTCTGGGTCGCGAGGGAAAGAGCGTTGTCTATCAAGAAGGGGATAACCTGGTACACACCAAATGGAAAGCGGAGACCGGCGAGGATCTGCTCCACGGAGAGGCTGCATCCGCACTCTCCATTCACATCCAGAAGTCCAGCGAGCTCATCCTGGAGTTTCAGACCATCACTCGGTTGACCAAAGAAAGCCAAGTTGTCTCCAAGCCGGAATTCCCAGTGCTGATCCGCAACTTGGCCCGCCGCTTCTCTGCTCTCTTGGCTTTTTACCATGACACGCCCTTGGAGATCGACTACCCGGCTCTCTTCGCACAAGCGGAGGCCGTACATCTGGTAAAAAACGAGACGCATTGGCAGGAATGGGAGCGCTATTCTCGCCGCCAACAGAAAAAGATGGAGATGGGCGGCCTGGTCGG
>JAPLHV010000145.1 GCA_026389455.1 Coprothermobacterota bacterium | reverse complement strand
CGGATCGGTCGGCGCCGTGAACCTGGGAAGCGCAACGGGCTACTCGGTGAAAGAGGTCATCGCAGCCGCAGAACAAACCCTGCAGCGAACCATTCCGAAAGAAGTGAAGGACCGTCGCCCTGGGGATCCTGCGAATGAATCAGGGTCACATCTTCAGATGTCAGCAATTATCCTTTTGACCACGCCCTCCAAGTCTCCATCCGCCTCCAAGTAATCCTATCCGCGTTGGGGCGAGGTTCGGATCAGCTCCCACTCTCCCGCTGCAATGGCTTCTTTAACCTAAGCTGCATAGCTCTCCGCTCGTTTTTTCTCGCTGTCGGCAAAGCCAAGGTGGCAGGGATCATCATCCAGCCATTCTTCTTCACGGTTGTCGAACCTTACACCGTAGCTGGACCATCGGCAGTCAGCGAGATCCGCGACGAAAACGGCCTGCCAGTTCTCAATAAATAAATCTGTCCCCTTTTTGCTCACGCCCAGGATACTGAAGCCAAGGATGTTCCCTTGCGCATCCACGCGCTCCATCACGGCGTCATGCGCGGTTTCCCTCATATAGCCGCTGCCCTCGTGAAACTGCACCTCAAGGTAGTCGGCTTCGGCGTCGAACCAGAGTCTCAATGTGTCAGCCATAAATCTTCTCCTGCTTTCAGTTTGTCTGTCAGATAAGCCGTGACGACAAAGGCATCATCTTCTGCCAATGTTACCAAAACGCATAGCCGCTATATGATGCGCTTAGACAGAAGCGGTGAGTTTATGGGAAAATATAGCGCGGTTGTTTGTCTAGAGGGACTTTCCATACCCGGCATGGTGTGATGCCCTAGACCGATTATTTTGGGCCGGGCTGATTTTTGAGAGGCTTGGTTGTACACGACCTAACTACTCACACGCTCATTTCGTCAAAGGGAGCAAACACGATCGTGAAAGCAACCCATTACTTCCTTTATACGCGCTCTCGCCCAGATCGGGCCATCATCCAAGATGAGTGGATTTTGCGAGCTATCCAACAGCCCTTGCGAGAAGAGCGACAAGCCGATGGGCGAATACGGCGCTGGGTGTTCATCCCCGAAATGCACAACCGCGCGCTGCGCGTTATTTTACTTGAAGATGGCGAGACTGTGCATAACGCCTTCTTCGACCGTGATTTCAAGGAGTGATCTATGCATGTGAAATACTTTGCCGACACTGATACGACGCTGGTTGAATTTACCGCTGGTCCGCCAGTAGAAACGCGTGAACTCAACGAAAACATCTACCTTGACCTGGACGCTGACGGGCGCATTGTTAGCTTGACCATTGAACACTCCCAGCAGACCGCCGAGATGGATGAGTTTTCCTACCAGCGCATGCACATCCCGGTCAGTGCATAGCTGATAATCCTATCCATTTCCCTTGATGCTTCTTCAGCGCTTGGCCTTTGTGCCCCCATCTACGACGAAGACGGCCTGCCAGTTCTCAATAAATAAATCTGTCCCCTTTATGCGAGCCACTCTTCACGGGATATCCCAGCTTGGCGCAAAATCCGTGTTGGCAGCCCGACACCGATGCTTCCTTCATGTGGATTCGGCAAGATGATCGTCAAACCCCCTCTTCGCATTTGAGGATGTCGGCCCCCCGTATATGGTTCCTCAAATCCCAATGATCGAAACCGGCTGACCAGCCCAATCCAAGGCGCCGGAACCAGCCGAGTCAAAGCTCGGAATCTACGCCGTTTGAGCGATTTTGTTCAGATCGAAACCAGCCATTACAGGAATGGGCAGGTTCAAGTAGAGGCGCAAGGCGATCCAATCACTGAGAGCTTCCCGCAGTTCCCTCTGGCAGATGACTAGAGTTTTGCCGCGGGCCCATACGCCTTGCAGGCCAGGAATCTCACCCCAATAGGTTTCTTCGTCTTCAATAATCTCGAAAACTGAGCGCTCCATTGCAACATCCAAGAAAGCTGCCAGCATGACATACCTCCAACGATAGGATAGCAACTTCCAAATGGCTACGCCACAGAATAAAGGGACAGATATATTTTCCATCTTCTTCTCGACTTCCTCCATCAAGCTGGGGCTGCTAGTCAACTATCCTCGTTGGAGCGATGGTCAGATCAGCTCCCATTCTCCCGCCGCAATGGTTTCTGTAAGCTTCCTATCCGCCCTTCCAGTCTGTTCACATACCTGGCATGTTCCCCCGCTTACCCGTTTCCTGAGACATCGTGAGGCAGCCCAAGTTCCGTTCATCTTCGCCCGGATCAAGGATCAGATGCACATGGTTCGTCATAAGGCAATAGGCATAGATGCTGCAACTATAGGCGTTCTTCCATTCCCGCAGGTTTTCAAGGTAATGCCGATAATCCCCATCCGCGACGAAAACGGCTTGCCTGTGCTCAATAAATAAATCTGTCCCCTTTTTGCTTGCGGGGGGCAAGATGGGGGGGGGAGGTTAAGAGGCAAGGCCCCTATAACTTCGAGAACTCCTCGACCGTCAATCCTGCCGCTTTCAAAATGGCCTGAAGCGTTCTCTTGGGAATCGATGTGCCCGGATGATTGGGGATGGTTGTTCTTTGCGTAATTTCCCAATGACCTCTTTCGCTGTTAAAGAAGGGAGCTTTGTCAAATTGAAACGGCGATAGGAATCTTGACCAATTTCTTGGGCTGTTTCAATTCAAAGGGAAGAGGGTCTCCGTGTTCGATGCAGGATTCGACGATCTTTTTAGCGACGTCCTGCGCGATCTCTATGGTCTCCGCGATGGTCCGACCTTGTGCTATTAAGCCCTGCAGATCATCGCTTGTCGCCAGATATCCGCCTTCTTCTAAAGGTTCGATCTTTATGGAAATCAAGATTTCAGACATTTCATTCTCCTGAACTTAGTTTAACACAGGGGGATTTGCTGCAGCAATGTGATAAACAGAATAAGGGGACAGATTTATTTTCCAGCACCCGTCTTTCCATTATCTTCTCGATTTCGTCCCCAAGATCCGATCCTTTGCCGCGGAGTTTACCCTTGAGCGAAGCGAAGGGCTCAGGACGTGCTGCCCGTCAACTGGCCCCGTTGGAGCGATCTAAGGATCAATAAATAAATCTGTCCCCTTTATTCACTGAAGCGCGCACCCACCGTGTCATCCTGAAGCACGCACCCACCTTGTCATCCTGAAGCGCTCTTTGCTGAAGGATCTGTTTTGACACTAGAACTAAGACGAAAGGCGGAGATCCTTCACTTCGTTCAGGATGACATAAGGGAGGCGTT
>JAPLHV010000063.1 GCA_026389455.1 Coprothermobacterota bacterium | reverse complement strand
GTGTCATAATTTCCTAGTGTGGCGGAAAGGCCGACCCTCCGAGGCTCCTGGGCGAGATAGGGACGCAGCCGTTGCAGTTGGCAGAGGATCTGGCGGCCGCGATCGGAGTTCATGAAGACATGCACTTCATCGATGACCACGAAGCGCAAGTCCCCGAAAACCCGGGTCAACTCTGGTTTGCGGTTCATCAAGAGCCCTTCCATCGACTCCGGGGTGATCTGGAGCACCCCGCGCGGCTGGCGCAGCAAGCGCGTCTTCTCGCTTGCAGGGACGTCGCCGTGCCAGTGGGTGACTTGGATCTGAGCCTCCGCCAAGAGGTCATTCAGGCGAAGGAACTGGTCGTTGATGAGCGCTTTGGTGGGGCCGATGTAGAGGACGCCCACCGACTGCGGGGGATCTTCCTGGAGGAGGGTCAGGATGGGCAGGAAGGCCGCCTCGGTCTTGCCGGAGGCTGTGCCGGTAGCCAGCAGGAGGTGCGCTCCCGTCTCGAAGATCACCCGGCAGGCCTCCACCTGCACGGCTCTCAGCTCCGTCCAGCCATGGGTGTAGATGTACTCTTGGATGAACGGCGCCAGGCGAAAGAAGGGGTTCTCGCCCCCGGCAGCATCATAGCCCCCGGCAGCATTATAGCCCCCGGCAGGGTGTCCTGTCATAGGGTGAACTCGGGAAGATCGCTCCCCGCTTTTCCGCCACTTCCCCCATTTTCATTTGGGCTGGAAGGGACAGACCCCGGCGGCATATCTGTGAGCCTGGCGGTGAAAGACTGACCTTGGAGAAGAGCGGGGAGAGTCAAGTCACTATTCTGTCGAAGGAGGTCGAGTACGGCGATCCAATCGCGCACAACCTCCCGCGGGGTGAGCAGCTCTTGAGCCCCAAGGCGGGAGACGAGCGCCTCCAGGAAGCTGCGCACTGACTCCCCGTCCAGGCTCTGACTCTCCTCGTAGTGAGCGCAGTAGACCTCTTGTACACGCTCCAGGAGGACGAAGACCTCCTCGGGAGCGAGCGTCGCCAGGCGCACCACCGGACCGGAGAGGACTCGCTGCCGCGGGCTATGATGCTGCCGCGGGCTATCATGCTGCTGTCCGGCGCTGAATCGGCTCTCCGCCAGCCGGGAGCGCAAGGCTTCGTAGCTGTACAGCCCTCGCCGGGGATCCTCGAGGAACTGGCTAGTTCCGGCCAGGAGAATGCCTAGATGCTCGGCCTTTCCCTGCATGGTGTCGTTGAACATGGCCAGAAGCCGCTCGTAGTTGGTCGCTCGGGAGACCGCATGGCTGATCTTGTAGAGGTTGGCGGCTTCGTCGATCAGCAGCAGCAAACCCTTATAACCGATCGCGGCGACGAAACGAGCCATTATCTTGAGGGTGTCATACCAACCGGCGTCATCGACGATCACGCGCACTCCCAGGCTGTTCCTCGCTTCCGTCTTGGTGGTGAACTCCCCCCGCAGCCAGCGCATGGCGGCGCTGCGTCGTTCCTCGTCTCCCTGGCGGTACCCGCGCCAGAAAGCGGTCACCACAGTGGCGAAGTCGAATCCATGGACCATCCCCTCCATCTGGCTGATCGTCGCCAGGATAAGATCCTCTACTTGACGGGCGAAACCATCGCTCTCCGGTTCCAAGCCGGATTCTTGGCGAACGCGCACCTGGATTCCGGAGATCCAACGAGCCAGCAGGGTGGGCAGGGCTCCCCCATCCGGGTTGGTCTTCGTGGCCAGGGATCGCATCAGTTCGCGATAGGTGGCCAGCCCTTCGCCATTGGCGCCGCTTAAACGGCGCTCCGGGGATAAATCGACGTCGGCTACGACGAAGCCGCGATCCATGGCGTAGTTCCGCAACAACTGAAGCATAAAGCTCTTCCCGGAACCGAAGCGGCCGATCAGCAAGCGGAAAGTGGAGGCGCCAAGAGCGATATTCTCCAGATCGCCCAGAAGCGCGGCCGTCTCTTCCTTGCGCCCCACAGCGATGTACTCCAGGCCAATGCGCGGCACAACCCCGGCGCTGAGTGACTGCAGGATGGCGGTGGAGATCCTTCTGGGAATCTTAACGGGCATTTGCCCCAATCATAGCAAGGACCTCGGCGAGCGTCTCACGTTGTTCCAGCGCGATCTGGGGCAGCTCCGCGTTTGGCTCCAAGAGCAAATCACCGAGGCACTCCAGGGCCAGCTCATTAATTGCATCAAGGATCATCTCCGGCAGCAAAGCTTGTTCCTGGGCGATCTTCCACAGTTCTTGCTGCCGCAGGCTGTCTTGCTGCCGCAGACTGTCTTGCTGCCGCAGGCTGTCTTGCTGGGGGTCGTGGGTTGCCACCTCCAAGTCTGAGCTGCCTGCACCCAGCAAGATGCGCAAGGTTTCGACCTGGTAGGGCTGCAAACGGCAGACGAAAGCTGCCCACTCCTCTCTAAGAAGGGAAAGGTCCACTTCACACCAGTCCCTCAATGGTTGTGTTTCCAACGGCAAGGCCAGCGTGATCTCCTCTTCCTCCAGCGGGGCCAGCATCTCCTGGAGCTGGTCGGCTTCAGCCTGCAAGCGCTGGATGCGCTCCGCGTCAAAACGGATTGCCGGTTCCCTCTTCGGTGTGGATAGGACATGCTGCCGCAGACTTTCTACTGCTCTCGTCATGGCCGAGGCCTCCGGAGAAGCGAAAACTTGCGCCATCCATTCCTCCAAACGTTCCCGCAGCTCTCTTTCGAGACCGTGCTCTTTAAGATCAAGACCATCCCCTTCCAGTCGAAGGGGGGAAAAACCGCATGATTTGCGCAGAGTATTCTCCGCCAATTGGGTAACCGCTGTTAGAAAAGAACGCAGGGGAGGGTGTTTGGTATATGGCCAGACCGTAGCCACTTCCAAGAGGAGCAGCTCGCCGCGAAAGCGCGCGCCGGCAAACGGGTAGCGGGTCAAGTGGAGAGGTTCCTTCGGTCGGAAGCGGGCAAGAATCCCTTGGCCGCCCTTCTCGCGCAAGGCGCGGTCCGCCTCTTCGAGAACCATCGGAACCCAGCGCTCCAACAGCTCGCGCTTGCCAAATGCCCAGAAGTCCGTCCAACGCAGACGGTAGTCAAGAGCCAATTCAATCGCCGCCAAAGGCCAAAGTTGCCACGGCCGTTCCAGATGAAGGGAGAAGGCCAATTCCGGCTCCCGCAGGCGACCCAGCAGGCCAAACGCCTCCTGGTAGACCAAGAGCGGGTCCATCGGGCAATTGTAGACGAGTAGATAATCGGCCTGCCACTCCACCATCTCCTCGTCGAGGAGGGGAAAGGATCGCCGGTATTGCAGCCAGAGCTGCCGCAACATCTGGAAACCCTCCATCGGGTCCTCCACCCCGATCTGGTTAATCAGCTCGTATGCGTACAGATGGATGGCCCCAAGGTCAGTAGGAAGGTATTCTCCTTTGCGCACCCGGTCGCGCCAGTAGAGGTACCACTTCATTTGAACCCGGTCCATGTCGCTGTAGGTGGGGAAGCCCTTTTGAAAGGGAGTGAATGGGGTAACTTCCTCCGTGGCAGAAACGAGATCGAGGGCGTCTTCCAGGAAACGGGGGCTTCGCCGAGCCCATACTTCCTCGACCAACGGCGAACGGAAGCTAACCTCCGGGCTGCTAGCAAGCCCAGGTCGAGGTGGGATGGGAATGCCGATGGAAACCGGAACAGCCAGATAGCCTGCGGCAGCTTGATAGCCCGCGGCAGCGTGTCCCACCACTTCGGTGACCGGACTGGAAGGGGGGGGTGAGAAGTACTGATAGGGGGCAGGGAGAGGTGGGGGGGCTTGGTCCGGTTGGCGCAGACTGAATTTCCACAGATTTGAGTAGGAACCCACCCGGAAGAGCCGGGAAAGAGCCATGCGGGGCAAAGCGCGACGAAGGAACTCAGTCCGCCTGAAGAGCCCGAGGGTCAGTTCCCGCCGGCAGCGCAAGAGCTGCCGGTAAAGCGAGGAGGAAGGAGAGTGTACGAGGAGGTCGGCTTCCAGCAAGACCAGCAAGCTCCAACTATGAGGTTCAAGCGCCAGTGTCTCCTCCAGTGCAGGGGGATTGACCAAGGTGATTCTCTCTTTCCATCCCGCCTCCTCGATCCCGCTCGCTGCTATGGGGACAGATCTGAAATCTGTCTCCATAACTCTCAGGGCTGTGCGCGAGCCCACCACCAAAGCGTTGAAATCCGAAAAACGCTCTACACAAGAACGCAGGAAAGAGCGCAAGGCGCAGCCGAGGTCTTGAACTGCTCCCACCAATCCACCGGGAAACCCCCAGGTCCGGAGGAACTCCAGGTGTTGGAATGCCGTCTCCAGCGGCGTCCCTCCTTCCGCCAGTGAGATCTCTGGGAATCTAACCCTGAACACCCTGCCGGGGGCTGTCATGTTGCCGGGGGCTGTCATGTTGCCGGGGGCTGTCATGTTGCCGGGGGCTGTCATGTTGCCGGGGGCTGTCATGTTGCCGGACAGTCCGGACAGTCGCAGGGAACCTCGGCGCAAGATCTCATCGGCATTGAGGAGCGACCGCCGGCAGAATGTCCCGCCTTGGGCGACTTCTCCCTCCTCGTCACCCCCGTAAAAACGGGGAGCCTCCGGAGGAGCGCACGGTAAGCGTCCTCGCTCGATCCAGCCGTTGGGGAGCCGCAGGTATTCCTGACTTCGTATTCCGACGCCAGCAGATGGGCATTCTTTGTTCGTCGGCTGCAGGCCGCAGTTATGGGAACAATTCTGAAATCTGTCCCCATAGCTGCAAAGGGAATCGAGGGGAAAGCTCTCTTTGCCGATCACGAGGGAGGGAATCGCCCAGACCCGGCCGACTCCACGCCAGTCCTCGCGGCGAATCTCCAAGATCGGTTCCACGCTGCCCTCCCACAGTCTGTGGCATGCAACCAGCGCCTCCACCTCTCCTGTTGCCCAAGCGGAAGGGGGAGGCAACCCTTGCAGGAAACGGGGGATCTCTTCGCCCTCCAGGCGGCCGGTCCCCCCCTCGCGGAGCAGAGGCGGCAGCCAACTGGGAGATGGGCCGGGCCGCAGGGCGCTTCCTGCTCGCAGAAAACCGGGAAGCGCTGCGATCTCCTCTAACTGCTGCGGGGGAAGAGACCACTGCAAGGAGAGATTCACCCGCTCATCTTGAACAGAGAGGATCTCTGCCTTGAAAAGTGGGGATTCCAGGTACTCCAATTCGACCCAGTAGGGCAACCCCATGCGACGCCAGACGGGCGCGCGATCCTGAACGAGGGCAAGTAATAGCGGTCCTTCCAGGCGCTCACTGGTCAGGAAGGGGTCGTCCTCCGGTTCAGTTCCTTCCACCAACCAGTAGCTCGTTCCGGCCAGGAAGCACCCTCCTCCAAGGTAGCGAGAAGGGGGGTTGATGATCCTCTCTAGCCCCCCTCGAGAAGAAGACCAGCGGAAGGTCAAGGAAAACTCATCGGGCCTCGGACCTCGAACGAGCGCCTGCACCTCCGATGCGATCTCTAGACAAACCTCCGCCTGCTCCGGCGGTACGTCCCGCAGACTCTCCAAGCCTCTCCAGGATAGAACCCCCGCGCCTAACTCGACCGAGTCCTGCAAACCCTCCCTGGAGAGAAACGTAAGCGCTCCCCTACTCTGGTCTAGAGGGATCTCCCGCTCTTGGCGGAAGGCTCGCAGAACCAGCTCGTCTCGCCGCAGTTCCAGACGCAGACGATCTTTATCGCCACCACTGTCGGGAACAGATAGTTCGGACAGAATTGCTGTTATGGGGACAGATTTCAAATCTGTCCCCATAGCTTGTTCTGTCCCCATAGCTGCGGGTCAGACAGCAGCGAGCGCAGAGCGCTCCTGCTGATCAGGCGATAAGCCGGGCGATAGGCTTCTCGATAGGAAGCGGAGTGATGCACCGCAGGATACTGGCTGATCGCGACTCGTTCGTGCAGTCGCTCCACTTCCTCCTGTGAATGAGGAAACATCCCCTCCCGAAAGGCTGTCTCAACCTCTTCCCAGACCTCGCCCAGCTCATCCGGGCTCCCCCAAGTCACTTGGGCGCCCTCCAAGAAAGCCTCGGCAATGGCTTGCCGGGATCCACCCCGCGCTCTCCAGGCGCCCAAGTGAAGGCGACCCAAGCGGCCATCCGGTCTAGCCGCTTCCCACAAGCTGCCGCCGCACCATCCGGAGGGGTTCATTGGGGGAAGCCCCTCCCATTCCTCCTCAAGCCGGGCGCTGAACTCTTCCGACAGCAATGCTCTAGGGCAGTCTTGGCGAGTGAGGTGTTCTGGGCCCAGGATTCCCTGGTAGCACAGCTTATAGAGGTCGATCAACTCTGCCTTGGGCCATCGCTTCTGGTGTCTTTGAAGGAAAGGAATCCAGGACACCCTGCCGGGGGCTGTCATGTTGCCGGGGGCTGTCATGTTGCCGGGGGCTGTCAAGCTGTTATTATGGGGACAGATTTTAAATCTGTCCCCATAATAGCTTGGAGGCTGACCGTTCATGGGAGGACCAGAGGGAAGATCGAAGAAAGCGAGAAGGGGTTGGACGCCAAAATCGCTGCGGACAATTCCTCTTCAGTATAATGAACCGCCAGCAGATAAAGCCCATCCGCTGCCAAGGTCGGGCCGGCGCTCGACCGATCCGCCCCCGTTAGAAGAGAGCGCAGCGACTCCTCGTCCAGGCGTCCTTGACCGATCATCAGCAAGGTTCCGGCCAATGCGCGGATCATGTGTTGGAGGAAGCCATTGCCCCAGAGAAGGAAAGCTACAACGGGTGGTTTCCCAATCAACTCTGCTCGCCGGATCTGCCGTACCGTCCCCCCTTTGGTAGAGCCGGCCTTGGCGAACGCGCGGAAGTCATGCTCCCCCAGTAGGTGCGGCAATGCCTGGCGTACGCGGACCCAATCGCAGGCGCTCGGATGGTGGGTGATTCGACCGAGCAGAAAAGGATTCATCAAGGGATCAGTCCAAAGCACGAGAAGATACGCTTTTCCAAGCGCGTCACGACGAGCATGGAAAGTGGGAGGCACTTCCTCTACCTGCCAAACTCGGACAGTTGGAGTGAGAAGGGCGTTGAGCGCCCGCTGCAGGGAAAGCGCGCTGATCCGGGCGCTGGTATGGACATTGCAAACCTGCCCGAGGGCATGCACGCCGCGATCAGTGCGACCAGCCCCGATTACCCGGGACGGCTCGCCGGTGATCCGCTCGATGGTTGCCTCCAACAGTCCTTGCACGCTTGGCAACTCCTTCTGCCTTTGCCAACCGGCAAACGGCGTCCCCAGATAGGCTAAGCGGATGAGCAGGTTGCGTTGCGGCAGCATGACAGGGCGCCCTGCCGGGGGCTTGTCTAGTGTGTCAGCCCCCGGCAGGTTGATAGCCCCCCGGCAGGTTGATAGCCCCCGGCAGGTTGATAGCCCCCGGCAGGTTGATAGCCCCCGGCAGGTTGATAGCCCCCGGCAGGTTGATAGCCCCCGGCAGGTTGATAGCCCCCGGCAGGGAGTTCTGTGTCACGGAACCGCCAGCCAGTTGATCGAGAGCGTGGCCAAGCCCAAGGCAAGAGCTGCGAGGGCTGCCCACAAGTCGGTCCAGTGCAGGACCATTGCCCGCATCCGGGTTCTCCCTTCCCCTCCGCGGTAGCAGCGAGCTTCCATCGCCTGGGCTAACTCGTCGGCCCGACGGAAGGCGGAGACAAAGAGAGGGATCAAGACGGCGACAAATCCGCGCAAGCGACGGAAGATGTTTCCTCGATCAAGGGGCGCCCCACGGGAGATCTGAGCCTTGACGATGGTATCCGTCTCATCCAAAAGAGTGGGGATGAAACGGAGAGCGATGGTCATCATCATGGCGATCTCATGCACGGGGACGCGCAAGACATGTAGGAAAGAGAAGAGGCGATCCAAGCCGTCGGTGAGGTCGATCGGGGAAGTGACGAGGGTCAGGAGAGTTGTGACCAAGACCAGCAGAGTGAGGCGAATACTCATGAAGAAGGCCTTCCACAACCCCGCGTCGCGTATCGCCAAGAACCCCCACTGCAGGATTACATTGCCTTCCTGCGAGAAGAATGCCTGGACGACGAAAGTGAAGAGGATCAGGAAAAGGATCGGTCGCAGACCTCGCAGCAAGAAACGCAGGGAGATGCCGCTGGCTGCAACCACCGATAAAAGGATCACGAGAAAGAAAAAGTAGCCGGTAATCTTCGTCACGAAGAAGAGGAGAATGGTCAAAGTGATTGCCGCCAGGAACTTCGTGCGAGGGTCCAGCCGGTGCAAGAGTGAGTTGCCGGGAATGTACTGCCCAAGGGTGACGACGTCAGACAGCGCCACGGTGGCACTCCTGCGCGATCAAACGGGCCGCTTCCTGCACGTCGAAGATGGAGACCGGCAAGCGCCAGCCGGCCCTCCCCAATGAGGAGAGGATCTGGGGAATGGTGGGGAGGCGAATTCCACAGCCAGCCAATGATTCCTCGTCGCTGAAGACCTCTGTGGTCTGCCCTTGGCGACAGATGCGCCCGCCCTTAAGTACGACGACCCGCTCAACCAGGGATGCGATCTCATCCATGTCATGGCTGACCATGATCACCGTAGTTCTCTCGTTGCGGTGCAAGAGTTTGATGCGGGTGAGGATATCTCGTTTACCCCGGGGATCGAGGCCTGCCGTCACTTCATCAACGATCAAGACCCGCGGACACATCGCCAGAATGCCGGCGATGGCGACCAGGCGCTTCTCCCCCCCGGAGAGAGTGAAAGGGCTGCGCTGTCGGAAGAGAGCCGGCTCCAAGCCAACCTTGAGGAGCGACTCCTCGACTCGCTTGCTAACCTCTTGCCGGTCTAGGCCAAGGTTCCGGGGCCCAAAGGCGATGTCTTCGGCGACCGTCTCGGCGAAGAGCTGGGACTCGGGAAATTGGAAAACCAACCCCACTTGGAGGCGCGCTTTCCAGACCGGCTTCCTCCTGTCGGTGAGATCCACGCCATCCAACAGAACCCTTCCCGAGGTGGGCCGCAATATCCCGTTGAGGAGTTGCACCAGCGTTGATTTGCCGCTGCCGGTCTCTCCGACCAGCCCAACGAATTCCCCTTCCTCGATGCGCAGCGAGAGGTCATCCAAGGCTCGCTTCTCCCACGGCAGACCGGGACCGTAAATGTAGGTCAGGCGCTCCGCTTCAATGCGCATAGAGTACGGACCAGATCCTCGGGGCGAGGTAAAAAGGGCGGCAAGGGGATTCCTCCCTCCCGCAGCAGTTGGGCGAGGCGGATGGCCGGAGGAAGGTCGAGGTGAGCATGGCGGCGGAGTTCATCATTCCAGCCCCCGGCAGCTTGACAGCCCCCGGCAGGGAGTTCTTCGACAAGCTGGGCCGGGGTTCCAAGGAAAGCGAGCTTCCCCTTCTCCAGCACCAGCAATCGGCTCGCCGACATGGCTTCCTCCATCCTGTGGGTGATGAGGATCAAGGTGATCCCCTCCTTGTGCAACTCCTGGATAGTGCGAAGCGCTTCCTCCCGGCCTTTTGGATCCAGCAAGCTGGTAGGCTCGTCCAAGACGATATAGGACGGCTTCATGGCCAGCACGCCGGCGATCGCGACGCGTTGCTTTTGCCCCCCGGAGAGGAGGTTGGGTGGATGTTTGGCATAATTGCTGATGCCCACTTTCTCCATCGCCCAATCGACCCGAGCGCGGATCTCGTTCGGGGGAATGCCCAGATTCTCCAGCCCGAAGGCAATGTCTTCCTCCACGATGGTCCCTACAATCTGGTTGTCGGGATTCTGGAAAACCATCCCTACGCGCGTCCGGATCTTCCATAGAAACGCGGCATTTCGGGTATCCATCCCATCGACCTGAACCGACCCCTCAGTGGGCAAGAGCAAGGCATTGAAGAGACGGCCCAACGTTGACTTTCCCGAACCATTGGGACCGAGAATGCAAAGAAAATCCCCCGCCTTGACCTCTAGCGTCAGGGACGACAGAGCATAGACGGGGGAAGCGCCGGAGTCAGGGTAACTGTAGCTGACTCCTTTAAGGACGATCTCTAGAACCTGTTTACTCAACCAGCTCCAGGATCGCCATCGCTGCGCCATCCCCTCGGCGCTTGCCTGTCTTGACAACGCGCGTATAGCCGCCCCTTCTGTCGCCTACCTTGGGGATGATCGTGGCATAGAGGCGCTGCCCGGCTTCTTTGTCCAGGAGGAAGGCATACACGAGCCGTTGAGTGGCCAGGTCTTTGTGGGTCGCTTTTGCGATCAGCCGCTCTACCGTTCGCTGGGCTTCCAGGGCTTTCTGTTGAGTAGTCTCGATCTTCGATTTAAGGAAAAAACTGGTGGCCAAGCTGCGCAACAGCGCCCGACGAGGACTGGACGATCGTCCCAGTCTGCGGTGGTCTTTCATATGTCTCATCTATTCTTCACCTTTCAAGTGCAAGCCCAACTCGTCCAGTTTTTGCCGGACTACGTCGAGAGAGCTCTTGCCGAAATTCTTTATCGATTTAAGTTCCGATTCTGTCTTCAAGACCAGATCTCCCACAACCACGACGCCGATCGACTTCAGCGCATTGAAGGGACGGACCGACAAATGCAACGCCTCCAGGGGGGTTTCCAGCGCTCCACTGCTTGGGAATAGAGGGGTGAAAGTGCTTCGTAAGTTCATAATGATCGAAAAACGGTCGACGAGGATCTCCGCCGCGGCAACCAGGGCATCCAAGGGACCAATCGAGCGATTGGTCCAGATCGACATCTCCAGGCAGTCATCCTCAATGGCCCGTCCAACGCGGGTGGGAACGATCCTATAGGAGACCTGCCGCACGGGTGAGAAGAAGGAGTCTATCGGGATCACCCCAATCGGAAAGTTGGCTTTCTTATTGAACTCCGCAGAGAGAAATCCCATCCCTTGGTCGACGTAGATCTGGATGTGGACCTCGGACAATCCGCCGTCCAAAGTCAGCAAATGCAGGTCTGGGTTGAGGATGTCCACTTCGGCATCGGGTTCGATGTCCCTGCCGTAAACTTCCCGGGCATTATCTTCCTTGCCTCCCTTAGCCTCGAGGTAGAGGATCTTCGTCTCGGTTGATCGGCTGCGCACGATCAAGTTCTTGAAGTTAAGCACCAGATCGGTAACATCCTCCAGGACGCCGGGGATGGTGGAAAACTCATGGAGAACATGGTGTGGATCCCCGCGTCGCTCCCCTTCGATTTCAACCCCCTCGATCTGCAAAGCGGTGACTGCAGACCCGGGAATAAAGGAAAGCAGGACACGGCGCAGCGCATTGCCCAAGGTGGTGCCATACCCCTTCTCCAGGGGCCTCATCGACAACTGGGCGAAGTCCTCGCGTTCCTCTAGAACCTCAATGCTCGCTCTTTCAAACTCGTCCAAGGAAACCTCCTCCTGCTAGCGCGAGTAGAACTCGACAATAAGCTGCTCCTGCACCGGCACATCAATCTGTTCCCGCAAGGGAAGGTTCTGTACGATCACTTGCATAGCTTCTGGAGTGAGGTGCAACCACTGGGGAATAGAGCGTCCCTTCACCGTCTCGATGCCGTCTTTTAGAATACTGAGGCCCTTGCTCCGTTCTTTGGCCTCGACTCGATCGCCGGGCTTGAGGGAGTAGGAGGGAATGTTGGTGCTGCGTCCGTTCACCGTGAAATGCCCATGGTTGACCAACTGCCGGGCAGCCGGCCGGGAGGGGGCGAACCCGGAGCGGAAAACCACGTTGTCCATCCGTGTCTCCAGAATCTGCAGCAAGCGAGTCCCGGTGGGGATGGTGCGCTGCCCTACAGCTATGGTGAAATAGCGCTGGAACTGGCGCTCCAACACACCATAAATTCGGCGCAGTTTTTGTTTCTCGCGCAAGCGAATGGCGTACTCGCTCAGCTTTCGCCGGGAGATGGTGTGTTGCCCGGGCAGTTGCGGTTTTTTCTCGATCGGGCATTTCGCCGAGAAGCAGCGGTCCCCTTTCAAGTACAGTTTGCTCAATTCGCGCCGGCACAACCGGCAATTTGCATCCGTGTAACGAGCCAAGTTCTTCCTCCTACATCCTTCTCCGCTTGGGTGGGCGGCAGCCGTTGTGAGGCATTGGGGTGATGTCTCGGATGGTATTGATCTCCAGACCGGCAACCTGCAGAGAGCGGATTGCCGTCTCTCTCCCCACGCCCGGCCCTTTCACCAACACGTCCACTTCGCGCACACCAAGGGCCATCGCTTTTTTGGCCACTGCTTCTGCGGCCAGTTGAGCGGCATAAGGGGTTCCCTTTCGAGTTCCCTTGAAGCCCACAGAACCTCCAGAGGAGGAAACGATCACATTCCCGGCGGGATCGGTTATGCTCAACTGCGTATTGTTGAAACTGGCGTGGATATAAGCCAGTGCATGCGGAACTGCCTTTTTTTCTTTGCGCTTCTTTGTCGTCTTGGGAGCTGGCATTGACTGTCTCTATCTCCTTCCTATTTGGCCCGTTTGGAACCGACGGTGCGCTTGGCTCCTTTTCGCGTGCGCGCATTGGTGCGGGTCCGTTGGCCGCGAACGGGCATCCCACGTTTGTGGCGGAGCCCGCGGTAAGAGCCGATCTCCATCAATCGGCGAATGTTCTGGGAGACTTCGCGGCGGAGATCTCCCTCCACCTTGTAATTGCGGGTAATGATCTCCCGCAACTGGTTGATCTCCTGCTCGGTCAGGTCACGAGTGCGCGTTGCCGGGTTGATCGACGTTTGCGCCAGGATCTTGTTGGAAAGCGTGGGACCAATCCCGTAGATATAGCCAAGGGCGATGTCTACGCGCTTTTCCCGAGGTAGGTCAATACCTGCGATACGGGCCATCTACTTACCCTGCCTTTGCTTGTGTTTAGGGTTCTCGCAGATCACCAGCACCTTTCCCTCGCGCTTGATGATCTTGCACTTCTCACACATCTTCTTTACGGACGGTCTGACTTTCATCTCGACTCCTCTTCACAATCTGCGGATAATCCGGCCGCGGGTCAAGTCGTAGGTAGAGATCTCCACCTTGACCCGGTCTCCTGGCAGGATTCGAATAAAATGGATTCTCATCTTTCCCGATGTATGGGCCAATAGCCGGTGTGCATTGGGCAGTTCAACGCGGAACATGGCGTTAGGGAGCGCTTCCACCACTTTGCCCTCTATTTCTACGAAACCCTCTCTGACTTTTTTCTCGGGTTCCTCCTCGCGCCGGACTGGCCTTCTTCGGGCAGGTCGGTAATAGTTTCTTTTCATCTCCACTCCGTTAGGATCTCAGGATCCTGAGCTGTAATCAGCACTGTGTGCTCGAAGTGAACAGAAGGACGGCGGTCGCTGGTAACGACTGTCCATCCGTTCCGCAGGATCTCAACCTGCGCGTTTCCTAAGTTCACCATCGGCTCAATAGCTAAAACCATGCCTTCTTTTAGCACAACTCCCGTACCGGGTTGACCGAAGTTGGGCACTTGTGGCTCCTCGTGCAACGCGCGCCCGATGCCATGCCCAACGAATTCGCGCACCACGGAAAAGTGGTGGCGCTCTGCCTCAAACTGGATTGCCGCGGAGATATCCCCTAGGTGATTTCCGGTCCGCGCCATGGCGATCCCCGCCATCATGGCCTCTTGCCCAACGCGCAACAGCTCGCGCAAGGCCGGCTTCACTTCACCCACTGGAACTGTTACGGTTGAATCGGCGAAATAACGATCCACGACAGCCCCCAGATCGAGTGAGACCAAGTCGCCTTCGCGCAACATCCGCGCCCCGGGGATCCCATGCACCACCTCTTCGTTGACCGAGATGCAGAGGGTCGAGGGGTAGCCGCGATAACCTTTGAAGGCGGGAAGAGCTCCACGCATGCGCAGAGCTTCCTCGGCTTTCTGGTCCAGGTCGCGGGTGTACACTCCAGCTTGCACCGCGCCGGCCACTTCTTGCAAAGCTGCAGCCAAGATCGCTCCAGCCTGGCGCATCGCCTCAATTTCACAGGGAGACTTGATCGGGATCATCTAGCTTCCTTCGTTTCCCGAAGCAACCACTGATCGCAGTGAAGGTTCTAAGGTCAGGCCCAGCGCTCGCCGGATGCGTTCGCCAATCTCGGCGGGATTGCCCTGGCCATCCACGCTGCGAAGGAGGCCATGCTCACGGTAGTATTCGATCAATGGATCAATCTGTTGGTGGTAGACCGTTAACCGCTTACCGATGGTCTCGGCATTGTCGTCGCTGCGCGCCACGATCAGCTCGCCGCAGTTCGGACAGACTGGGTAGCGCTGGTGATAGATCTGCCCGCAGGAAGCGCACACACTCCGATTTAATAAACGCTTCTCCGCTTCCTCGTCCCTCACCTCGATCAACAAAGCTGCATCCAGGCGAGTTCCTCGTTGCGCCATCATCTCGTCCAGAACCTCCGCCTGACGGCGGGTGCGAGGAAACCCGTCGAGGATCAAACTATCATGCAGGACTCCCTGCCGGGGGCTGTCAAGCTGCCGGGGGCTGTCAAGCTGCCGGGGGCTGTCAAGCTGCCGGGGGCTGTCAAGCTGCCGGGGGCTGTCAAGCTGCCGGGGGCTAAGCGCTCCTGCTGGCGCGGGAACCTCCGCATTAGGCGCCTCCGGCGAACCCAGCAGGATCTCCACCATCAGCTCATCAGGGACCAGATCTCCCCGATCCATGAAAGCTTTGGCTTGCAAGGCTCGCGGTTCCCTCGAACTGACCAGCCTTCGAAGCAGATCTCCGCTGCTTAGATACCGCCATCCCTTTTGCTGCGCCAAGGTCTGCGCCTGAGTTCCCTTCCCCGACCCAGGGGCTCCGAGAAATACGATGTTCATCGCACTACCTCAGGAAACCCTCGTAGTGGCGCATCACCAAGAAGGCCTCAATCTGTTTGACCGTCTCCAATGCGACACCGATGACGATCAGGATGGAGGTGCCACCGAAGAGAAAGCGCGAACCGGCGATCCCCAAAATAGGCATCAGGAAATTAGGGAGGATGGCCAGAATGCCCAAGAAGACCGAGGCGGGGAGAGTAATGCGGTTGAGGACGCGCTGAAAGTAGGTGGCTGTCGGGGGACCAGGGCGGATCCCGGGGACGAAACCGCCATATTTCTGCAGGTTGTCGGCCAGTTCATGGGGATTGAAACTGATCTCGGTATAGAAGTAAGTGAAAAAAACGATCAGTAGGAAGAGCAGAGAATTGTAGAGCCAAGAGGTGGAATCGTAGAAGAGCTGGGCGAAACCCTGCAACCCTGGGATAAAGCCGGCCAAAGTGACAGGAAACATCAGCACAGCCTGAGCGAAGATGATCGGTAGAACGCCGGCTTGGATCAAGCGGAGAGGGATGAAGGTGGACTGACCGCCATACATGCGCCGTCCGACGACGCGCTTGGCGTACTGCACGGGTACCTTGCGTTCAGCCGTGTAAGCGACGACGACGCCCGCCATGATACACACGGAGATAGCCAGCACCAGGATCAGTTCAGGGATGGGCATCTCCCCGACCCCGATCAGTCGCCCGGCTTCGATCGCTCCGGGCAAGATGCGGGCCACGATGCCGATGAAAATGATTAAGGAAACGCCATTGCCGATCCCTTTCTCGGTGACTTCTTCACCCAACCAAAGAGTTAGCATGGCGCCGGCGGTTAAGGTGACAACGATGGCGAACTGGGTAAGGAAGTTGTCCGGGTTGAGAGGCACGCCGCTCCGTTGCATATAGACGAGGAAAAAGATCGACTCCAAGACGCCAAGGGCCACACAGAGATAACGGGTCCATATAGCCAACTTGCGCCGTCCGCCTTCCCCTTCCTCCTTGGCCATCTCCTTCAATTTGGGGATCACCATCTGCAAGAGGTTAAGGATGATCGAGGCGTTGATGTAGGGAAGCACGCCAAGAGAGAGCAGGCCGAAGTTAAGCAAAGTTCCGCCGGAAAAGAGGTTGAGGATACCCAGCAGGCCGCCCTCGCTGACAATCTTGGAGATCGCCGAGGGATCTACTCCCGGGACCGGGATGAAAGCGCCCAAGCGGAAGAGCGCCAGCATCGCCAGTGTGAAGATGATGCGGCGGCGAAGATCTCTGATCTTCCAGGCATTGCGGATGGTTTCGGCGATGTTAGCCATCAGCTCACCATCTCTACTTTTCCGCCTGCCGCCTCAATCTTGGCTCGGGCGTTGGCCGAAAAGGCCTGGGCTTCAACGGATAGGTTGACCTTCAATTCGCCGTCGCCGAGGATCTTCACGTTCGTGTCCGCAGAAGGGATCAATCCCATCTCGTACAACAAGCCGCGCGTCACCGTCGACCCAGCCGGGAACAAACCTAGCTTGGCCACGTTGAGGGGGTAGAAGGAAACACGGTTGATGGGCTTGAAACCGCGCTGATGCGGGAGCCGCCGGTAGAGAGGAAGTTGACCTCCCTCGAAACCGATCCGCTTGGGTCCGCCGGCACGGGCTTTCTGCCCCTTGTGGCCGCGAGTGGAGGTCTTGCCATGGCCCGAACCTGTTCCACGGCCCACTCGCTTCGGTCGTTTTAACCCAGGAAGCTTCTCCAATTCATGTAGTTTCATGGTCAGCTCCAAAGCTCACGAACGGTCTTGCCGCGGTTGCGGGCAACGCGCTCGGGGCTCTTCAACATCTCCAATGCACAGACCACAGCCTTAGCCATGTTTACCGCATTGTTCGACCCTAACGATTTGGAGAGCACGTCTTTCACGCCGGCTAGCTCCAAGACCGCACGCACCGGACCGCCGGCGATTACTCCGGTGCCCTGTACAGCCGGTTTAAGGAAAACGCGCCCAGCGCCGGACTTTCCCAACACGGGATGCGGGATGGTGGTCCCGGAAAGAGGAACCTCGACCATCTGCTTCTTGGCATCCTCGATCCCCTTGCGCACAGCATTGGGGATTTCCGCCGCCTTGCCGACACCCACTCCCACGCGTCCGAGCGCATTGCCGACGACCACTACGACTCGGAATTTGAGACGTTTGCCTCCCTTGACCACTTTGGTGACCCTGCGGATCTGGATCACCCTCTCCTGAAACTCAGACTCCGTTTTTTCGATGCGAGCCATACGCCCTCCGTCCTAGAATGCCAGGCCAGCGGCCCGGGCCGCTTCAGCCAGCGCCTTAATGCGCCCGTGAAACTGATAGCCGCCGCGGTCCAAGACAACCTTGTCTATCTGGGCAGCCAGCGCGTTCTGGGCTACCAAGGTTCCCACCATCTCTGCCACCTGGGTCTTGTTCTTTCCCTTGGCTTGCTCAAGGATCAGTAAGCTTGACGCGCTTGCCAAGGTACAGCCTGCGCTGTCGTCAATGACCTGTGCGTAGATGTGGTTGAGGCTGCGGAAAACGCAGAGGCGCGGTCTCTCCGCGCTGCCTTGCACTTTCTTACGCACCCGCGCATGCCGATGTGTTCTGTCAAATTTCTGCTTCACAAGCGTCACCTTTCCTTACTTCCCAGCGCTTTTGCCCAAGGCCTTGCCGGCTTTGCGGCGAATGATTTCTCCTGCATACTTGACCCCTTTCCCTTTGTACGGGTCGGGTCGCCGCACCTTGCGCACTCTGTCTGCGAAGGCGCCAACCGCTTCGCGGTCTCTGCCTTCAACCTTGATCACGTAGTAGGATACCTGGCTAGTGACAGCCTTCTTGATTTCCGCACTGACCGAGATCCCATCCGGCAAGGGAAACAGGACCGGGTGGGTGTAGCCGACCTGAAGAATCAAGGCGTTTTCCTGCACTTGGGCCTTGTAACCAACACCGGTAAGCTCCAGCGCCTTCATGAAACCGTCTGTTACGCCGGTCACCATATTCGCCACCAACGCTCGGGTGAGCCCATGCAGCGATCGGTCCATCTTCGTTTCGCCGGCACGAGAGACAAACAACTTCCCTTCCTTCATCTCCACGGCAATATTCGGGTGGATATCACGCTCTAACGCGCCTTTCGGCCCTTTGACCAAAATATGCTGAGCTTGAAGGTCGACGACGACTCCCTGCGGGATGATAATGACTTTTTTTCCGATTCTCGACATGACGATGCTCCTACCAGACCAGGCAGAGAACCTCGCCACCCTGTCCCGATTTGCGTGCGGTTTTGTCCGTCATCAGTCCATGAGAGGTCGAGAGAATGGCGATGCCAAGGCCCCGTAGGACCAAGGGCACTTTGTCTTTGCCCACGTAGACTCTCCTACCGGGCTTGCTGACCCTTTTCAGGCCTGTAATAACGCGGTCTCGCTTCAGTCCATACTTAAGCAAGACGCGAATGATCGGGGCGCCAGAGCTGGTATCCAAGGCGAACTCCTTGATGAACCCCTCTTCTTTAAGGATCCGGGCCATTTCCAGCTTCATCTTGGAGCTTGGCATCTCCGTCGATTCAGCAAAAACCATGTTGGCGTTGCGGATCCGTGTCAGCATATCTGCAATCGGATCTGAGATCAGCATCGTTCCTCCTACCAGCTCGACTTTCGGGCTCCGGGAATCTCTCCCCGCAGTGACAGTTCCCTTAAGCAGATACGGCAGAGCCCGAATTTGCGGTAATAGGCGCGAGGCCTGCCGCATTGGGAACAGCGGTTGTATCTGCGCACCGGGAACTTAGGTGTCTTGTTTGCTTTATTGATCATTGCTTTTCTGGCCATTTCGCTCCTCCGTCAGGGCCTGAAGGGAATTCCCAAGCTCTCAAGCAACATCCGGCCCTCTTCGTCAGTATTGGCCGTGGTCACGAAGGTGACGTTCATGCCGCGAGCTTTGTCGACCTTATCGTAGTCGATCTCCGGGAAGATCAGTTGCTCGCGCAAGCCGAGGGTGTAGTTGCCGCGTCCATCGAAGCCGCGAGGGTTGACACCCTTAAAATCGCGGATGCGGGGGAGAGCGACGTCGATCAGCTTGGCGGTGAATGCATACATCCGCGCGCCACGCAAGGTTACTAGGCAGCCGATGCGCATCCCGGCCCGCAGCTTGAAGGAGGCGATGGACTTTTTAGCCTTGGTAACGACAGGTTTCTGGTTGGTGATCAGATGCATCTCCTCGATGGTGCTCTCCAGGGCTTTGGGGTTGCTGATCGCTTCCCCGACTCCTCGGTTGACCACTATCTTGACTAGGCGTGGGATCTCCATCACGTTGCCGTAGCCGAAACGTGTTTTCAAGGCTGGGGCAACTTCTTGGCTGTATTTCTCCCGTAAAGCGCCGCCACCTGCATAGGCGACCGCCTCTACCGCCTTGACCGCCTTTGCCGTCTTACCCGAGCCCTTCTTTTCAGGGGCTTTGCTTGGAGTAATTTTCTTGGTTGCCATTACTTATCGACGACCTCTTTGCATCTCTTGCAAATGCGTACCCGCCCATTGGCGGTCACTTCATTAGCAGTCCGCGCCGGTTTCTTGCAGTTCGGGCAGAAGAGGATCACTTTTGAGAGAACGAGCGGCAGCTCGATCTCAACAGTCCCGCCCTGCGGCATCTTCTGGCTGGGTTTGGTTGTTTTCTTAGCGATATTGACGCCTTCCACCACCAAGGTTCCCAAGCGGGGTTGCACTTTCAATACTTTCCCCCTTTTGCCTTTGTCGTCTCCGGCGAGAATCACCACGAAATCCCCTTTGCGAACATGCGGCTTGATCGGTGTAAGATCTTTTCCTTTCATCTTATACCACCTCCGGCGCCAATGAGATGATCTTCATATAGCCTCTGTCGCGAAGCTCGCGGCAAACCGGCCCGAAGATGCGCGTCCCTTTCGGGTTCCCGGTCTCATCAATGATCACAGCGGCGTTCTGGTCAAAGCGAACCAAGGAACCGTCCTTCCGGCGCGTTTCCTTGCGGGTGCGGACCACAACGGCATGCACGATCGACCCCTTCGCCACCGAACCTCCCGGCGAGGCTTCCTTAACGGCCGCCACGATCTTATCGCCAACACGCGCGTATTTTTGGTTTCCGGTGCCGAGGACGCGCACACACATTATTTCCTTGGCTCCTGTGTTGTCAGCCACCCTTAAACGGGTATAGGTGCCGATCATTTCGCTGCACCGTCTGGAGGAGAGGACGTCAACGTTGTGGGAACAGACTTCACATCAGTCCCTATAACGCTTGAGGACGGCACATCTTTTCCGACCACCCTCAGCACCCGCCACCGTTTTAAGCGGGAAAGGGGGTGACAAGCAGCCAGAGAGACGGTGTCGCCGACTTTGGCGATCTGCTCCTCGTCGTGCGCGTACAGCTTCGTCGTGCGTGTGATCACTTTGTGATAGCGGGGGTGGCTAAAGCGGTGCTCCACGGCCACAACGATGGTTTTTTCCATTTTGTTGGAGAGAACGATCCCCACAATCGTCTTACAGAACTCCCTGCCGGGGGCTGTCTTGCTGCCGGGGGCTGTCTTGCTGCCGGGGGCTGTCTTGCTGCCGGGGGCTGTCTTGCTGCCGGGGGCTGTCTTGCTGCCGGGGGCTGCTGTCTGCTTCATGCTTTTTCCTCTTTCTTGGGGGAGCTCTCCGGACCCTTCTCGCTCAAGACGGTAAGAATGCGGGCGATATCGCGCCGCACCTCCCCGATGCGCATAGGGTTGCGCAATTGTCCGGTGGAGAGCTGAAAACGCAAGTTAAAGAGTTCACTCTTCAAGTCGGTCAATTTATGACTCAGCTCCACTTCGTGGAGGTCACGCAACTTGAGCATTTTCATCCTTCACGTTTCCTTCCTCCATCTCGCGGGACACAAAACGCACCTTGATGGGGAGTTTATAGCCAACTTGCTTCATCACCGCCTGTGCCGTCTCTTTGTTGATGCCGGTGATCTCAAAGATGATTCTTCCCGGCCGCACTACAGCCACCCAGTACTCCGGGGTTCCTTTGCCTCCGCCCATGCGGGCTTCGGCAGGGTGTTTGGTGATGGATTTATCCGGGAAGACCCGAATCCAAAGCTTACCGCCCTTCGAGATAGAACGGGTCAATACGATGCGAGCGGCCTCGATCTGCCGAGCGGTCAACCAAGCCGGCTCTAAGGCTTGCAGCCCGAAGTCGCCGAAGGCTATATAATTGCCGCGATAGGCTTTGCCCCGGCGGTTGCCGCTGTGAGTCTTACGGTATTTGACGCGTTTAGGCATTAACATCGGTTGCTTCGCCCCTCTCGCGACGGCCATGACGCCGGGGCGGTTCCTTGACCACTGTTGTCACGCCGGGAATAATATCCCCTTTGTACACCCACACCTTAATGCCGATCCGCCCGAACTTGATGAGGGCTTCGGCCATGCCGAACTCGATGTTGGCGCGCAGAGTCTGCAAAGGGACTCGTCCTTCCCGGTACCACTCGGTACGAGCGATGTCTGCTCCACCGAGACGTCCGTTGCACATGATCTTGATTCCCTTCGCTCCGGACTTCAGGGCGCGGGCGATGCACTGTTTCATGGCTCTTTTGTGAGAGATCCTTTTTTCCAACTGCTGGGCGACGTTCTCAGCGACAATCTGGGCATCAGCCTCCGGGTAGCGAATCTCCTCGATGTTAGTCAGAACTTGTTTGTGGGTTAACCCTTCCAGTTCTTTCTTAAGAGCATCGATCCCCGTACCGCCTTTGCCGATGACCATCCCCGGCTTGGCGGCGTGGATGGTGACGCGGATTTTGATACCCATCCGCTCGATTTCGATCACCGAGATCCCGGCAGTGCCGACCCGCGCCTTGATTAATTTACGAATCGCCAAGTCTTCCTTGATCTGGTTCGCGTAGGTTTTCTTGGTGGCGTACCAACGGCTGCGCCAGTCAAATATCACGCCCAGCCGAAAGCCGTAGGGGTGAACCTTTTGTCCCATGCCTATGCCTCTCTTTCCTTTACTACGACCGTTAGATGGCTGGAGCGTTTCTTGATCCGGTCTGCTCGCCCGCGGGCGCGAGGTAGAAACCGCGGCAGCGAGGGGCCGGCATCAGCCCAGATGCGGTAAATGTACAGGGAATCGGCTTTCAGGTCGTAGTTATTCTCCGCATTGGCAATGGCCGACTTGACCAATTTGTTCAGGTAGCGCGCGCCTTTATTGGGCAGCATGGCGAGGATGGCGACAGCCACCTCGACCGGTTGACCGCGCACCAGGTCGATCACCCGACGCACTTTCTGCGGCGAGATGCGGATGTGCTTCACTTGGGCTCTAACTTCCATGGTTGCTCCTCACTTCAGGGCAGTGGAGCGCTCGGTCGGCTCGCTGTGGCCGCGGAAGGTGCGGGTTGGGGCGAATTCACCCAACTTGTGCCCAACCATCGGTTCGGAGATGTAGACCGGGATGTGCGCCTTACCGTTATGCACGGCGATGGTGTGACCGATCATGCTGCGCATGACGGTGGAACGGCGCGACCAGGTTTTAATGATCCGCTTTTCTCCTTTTTGATTCAGCCCGTCCACTTTTTTCAGAAGGTGCTGATCGACGAAGGGTCCCTTTTTCGATGATCGTCCCATTATGTTATTTCCGCCTCTTCACAATATATTTATCAGAATACTTTTGACCCCGGCGTGTTTTGTAACCCAATGTCGGCTGACCCCACGGGGAGCGGGGCGAAGGCATCCCAATCGGGCTCTTTCCTTCGCCGCCGCCGTGCGGGTGGTCGACAGGGTTTTGCGCCACACCGCGAACGGTGGGCCGCCACCCGAGCCAACGCTTACGCCCGGCCTTGCCGAGGGAAACGTTCTCGTGATCGACATTGGAGAGTTGACCGATGGTAGCGCGACAATCTAGAGAGATCAGGCGGACTTCGCCGGAGGGGAGACGGATGTGGGCGTTCGGCTCTTCCTTTACCAGAAGCTGGGCCGAGCTGCCCGCAGAGCGTACCAGGACACCGCCTCGGCCTGCCTGGATTTCAATATTATGGATGGCTGTGCCGGGTGGTATGCTGCGTAGAGGCAGACAATTGCCGGGCTTAACATCGATGTCCGCGCCCGAGTAGACGGTATCGCCTTCCTTCAGCGTCACCGGCGCTAGAATGTAGCGCTTCTCGCCGTCCGCATACTGTAGTAGCGCTAACCGGGCCGAGCGGTTGGGGTCGTATTCGATGGCCTTCACCTTGGCGGGGACTCCGTCTTTATTTCGTTTGAAGTCAACCATTCGGTAGAGGCGCTTGGCGCCGCCACCACGGTGGCGAACAGTGATCTTTCCCTGGTTGTTGCGGCCCGCCTCTTTCATTAACCGCCGGACTAGAGACTTCTCCGGCCGCTTGCGGGTCAACCCGTCATTCCCCAAGGAAACCCGGAATCTAATCCCGGGCGATGTAGGTTTATATACTTTCAGGCTCATGACCGGCTCCTATAGATTCTCCAGGATATCGATACGTTTCCCTGGCTGGAGTGTAACGATTGCCTTCTTGTGCTCCGGGGTTTGCCCAGGCATCATCCGGGTACGCTTCGGCTTGGAACGCACCATCACGGTGTGGACCTTTTTTACTTTTACCTTGAACTGGTCCTCCACCGCTTTCTTGATCTCTTTCTTGTTGGCCTCGATGGCAACCCAGAAAGCGTAACTCTTTCTCGCGTCAGTGTTCCCGCGCATGACCTTCTCAACCAGGAGTGGCTTGATCAGGATGTCTGTTGGGTGTTTCATGATCCCCACATCTCCTCTAATTTGTGCAAAGCGTCCGGCGTGAAGATGATGGCGTCAGAGTTGAGGACGTCGAAGACATTGGTGTTGGAGAACAATATCGGCTTGACCCGGGGAAGGTTTCTGGAAGCCTTGATCAGCCCATCCTCCTCCGGGCTTACCACCAGCAATACTTTTGCCTTCGGCAGCGTGACAGCCTTCAGCGGCATCACAGCTCCCGGCGGCATCACAGCTCCCGGCGGCATGACAGCTCCCGGCGACATGACAGCTCCCGGCGGCATGACAGCTCCCGGCGGCATGACAGCTCCCGGCGGCATGACAGCTCCCGGCAGGGAGTTCCTCTTCAATTGCAAGTTCTGCAATACCCTTACCATGGCTTTGGTCTTGGGTTCCAACCCGCCAATATCGACCACCAGAAGGCAGCCTTCCGCCGCCCTCAGGCTAAGGGCAGAGAAGATCGCCCGACGCCGTTCCTTCACCGACATAATGATGCGATAAGCTCGCGGATGAGGGCCGAAAATGACTCCACCCCCCGGCCAGAGAGGAGAACGACGAGTGCCTTGGCGAGCATTGCCGGTGCCTTTCTGCGGCCACGGCTTGGCGCCGCCGCCGGGTGCCCAAGCGCTTGTGCGCCAACTGGCGCTTCAACGCTTTGGTCATCAACTGCTTGTGGACCTCCACCCCGAAGATAGTTTTCATCAGCTCCAGCGAACCCGTTTCCTCACCGTCCTTATTGTGACAGCCTGCGGCAGCACGACAGCCTGCGGCAGCATGTTACTGCTCTCCTCGCTCATTTGCTCTCGTCCTCGATGACCAACAACCCACCGTTGGGTCCGGGGACGCTTCCCCTGACAATCAGAAGGTTCCTTTCGGCCTCGATGCGGATCACTTCCAGACCGCGTATGCAGATCGTTTCCAAGCCCATATGGCCGGGCATCCGCTTTCCCTTGAAAATCTTGCCAGGCGTAGTGCGGCAACCGATCGAGCCGATGCGCCGGTGGGACATGTGGCCGTGAGACGCAGGACCGCCGGCCATGCCGTGGCGCTTCATCACCCCTTGGAAACCTTTTCCCTTACTCACTGCACGCACGCGGACCTTATCACCGCACTCGAACAACTCGACGGTTAGCTTGGCGCCGATCTGGGTTTCTGATTCCTTCTCTTTCAATCGGAACTCTCGTACGATCTTCAACGGCACTGTCCCCGCCTTCTTGCAGATACCGGCCACCGGCTTGGCTATTGACTGTTCTCGGGTCTCTTGAAAACCGATCTTCAATGCTTCGTAGCCGTCCCGGGGGAGTGTCTTTCGGTCCAGCACATAGCATGGGCCGGCTTCGATTACTGTCACTGGAATCACCCGCTCCTTGGTGAAGAAAGTGGTCATGCCGATTTTCTTACCGATTAAGGATTTCATGCCCTTCTCCTGACTACAACTTGATCTCGATATCCACCCCGGCGGAGAGATCCAACTTCATCAGCGCATTGACCGTCTCGTTGGTGGGGTCGAGGATATCGACCAATCTCTTGTGTACGCGGATCTCGAACTGCTCTCGCGAGTTCTTATCCACATGCGGAGACCGGTTCACGCAATACATGGACTTAGCCGTGGGTAGCGGCACCGGGCCGGAGATGCGAGCTCCAGTGCGTTTGGCGGTCTCCACGATCTTGCTTGTGGCAGCATCGAGGATAGTGTTGTCGAACGCTTTCAATTTGATGCGGATCTTTTGCGTCATTTCCCTCTACTCGATGATCTTGGTGACCACGCCGGCGCCGATCGTTCGGCCGCCTTCGCGGATGGCAAAGCGCTGGCTCTCTTCCATGGCCATGGGGTAGATCAGCTCCACCTCCATGTTGACGTTGTCGCCGGGCATGGCCATCTCGATCCCCTCGGGGAGCTTGATGGCGCCGGTGACGTCGGTGGTCTGGAAGTAGAACTGGGGACGGTAGCCGGTGAAGAAGGGCTTGGCGCGACCGCCC
>JAPLHV010000104.1 GCA_026389455.1 Coprothermobacterota bacterium | reverse complement strand
GTTCTTTCTCAAACTGAGTTGGTAAGGCAGTCTGAGGGCAAACGAGGTCTCTGGGATCATCAAGGCCGACGATAACAAGTCAACTTGTGGCAGCTCGATAGCCCCCGGCAGGGTGTTCCGGAGAATGATGCATCACTAGGAGAGAGAGCCCGTGCGTGGGCGGGTTTGAAACCCGCCCCTACGAGGACCAATACGGCAGAAACCATATTCCTGGGACCGCCGCACCCCAGTGCGGCAAACCTGCGACTGTGACTGTCCCTGCGACTGAGACCATCCTTGAGATTGTCGGCTTTCCTGGGACCGCCGCACCCCAGTGCGGCAAATCTGCGACTGAGACCGTTCCTGGGACCGCCGCACCCCAGTGCGGCAAATCTGCAGTAACAAGACGGAGGCCAACCACGCTGGAGATCAACCAACCCGAGGGTGGTTCTCCCGCGGCTATCTGCCCCACTTCGACACAGGACACCCTGCCGGGGGCTATCGACCTGCCGGGGGCTATCGACCTGCCGGGGGCTATCGACCTGCCGGGGGCTATCGACCTGCCGGGGGCTGTCTAGCCGCAGGCTGGTAGGTTACCCACTTGAAATGAAAAGGAATGCCAAAATCTCTTAAATGTCCTCATATTGAGCGCCCTTCACGGCGCCGAGCTCGCCAAAGGAAGTACTTCCATGCAAGTGATAAACTAGAGCAGATTCCGGCCTCACCCTTCCGTGGGGCAATGGATCGTTTTAGTGACACACAAATTGAGTGAATTCTGATTACGATGAAGGATGGTGACAGCATGGAGGATTCTGTGCGTGACCCGCTCGCTTTCGAGCGTGTCGGCTTTCGAATGCGCCGGCTTCTAGTGGCTTGGAAGAAACTGCGGGTAAGCCTGGAGGTTTGGGACCGGCGGCATTTCGAACTGGAGCGAGAGGTTCTGGATGATGGTCTACTAGACCTGGCGGCCAATTGGCCGGCGCTTCGGGTCGAGCTGGAGGAGAGAATCCAAGCCAACCGTCGATGCTTGGAAGACCCGGTGTACCCGCAGTTGCTGGAGGAAGCTTTACAAAAGGCCGGAGTTCCGCTGGCAGGAGTTTTTCCGGACTTCGAGTTTCCTCCTTTCAAGCTGCGCGTCTCTCTGGCCGAAGAGCAGTGCATTCTCAGCATGGGACGGCGGCGGGAGAGCGCCTCGGCGATGAACCCCGCTTCAGTGGCCGCTTGGGTAGCCGCCCGCTACCACAAGGTGACCGGCCGTCCGATTCAAGTCGCCAGGCTTTGCCGAGAGCTGCGGGATGCCTATGAGTACGCCAACCGGCTGCACTACATAGGTCGCGAGGTGCTCTGGGGAAATCCCGTCCCTCTGGCTACCCTCTTCACTCTTCTCACCCTGCGACGCGAGGCCAAACGAGACTATCCTCTGCAACTATTCCTCTACGACCTGGGGCGATTGAAAGAGATATATCCCTTGGAACTGCAGGGATACCGCTTCGAGTTCGGCTTCGCCCGCAATCAAGGCCGCTCCTACGACCTGGTCGACTCCCAGGGAAGGGTCAGCCACATCAGCAGTTTGGCAATCCATGCACCGGAGGAGGACCATGCCGACGATTCGCAGGGATGACTTGAGAGCCCTCCAAGCCGGTCAACCGCCCGCGGACCCTGCTCTGCTCCAGGCCATGACGGTAGGCCGCGAGCTGTGGCTGGACTATCTTCGCGAGCACTACCTGGAGAATTACATCGCCGACGGTGGGAGCAAGGTCAAGGTTCTGGTCGGCAGCCGCGGCGCAGGCAAGACTCACTTATTGAGAGTGGTCGCAGCGGATGCCAAGGCCCTCGGGTACGAGACGGTCTTCCTTTCCGCCCGATCCACTACAGCCAAGTTGAGTGACTTGCCCAGCCTCTATCGAGACATCGCCCGAGGGATCGACATGGAATTTCTGGTAGCCGGCCTCTGTCGCCGCGTAGCTGCCGAGCTTGGCTACGACGAACGCCAGTACGATGGCTACAGCCCCCTCCTGCCCCTCTTGGTAGAGAAAGGGCGGCCCACTCCCATCGCCAAGCGGGAGATCAGCGACGCCGCTTGGAGAGTCTTTCGCCGCTTCGACTTGGGACCCTCCTTTCTCACCTTCGTCTGGGGAGTGGTGCAGTCGCGCACCTACGATGAGGACGAAGAGGACCGCATCCGCGAGTTCCTCTACTTGAAATGGCTGGCCGGTGAGAAACTGGAACGCGGCGAGAAACAACAAACCAGCCTCTTCGAGCGCTTGGGAAAGCCCACCGCCCGTTACTGGTTGAACTCCTTGATTCACCTCTTGCGCATCGCCGGGAAACGAGGCTTGCTGGTCCAGATCGACGATCTGGAAGCGCTGACTGAACGGAGCGGTGAAGGCGGAGGTTATCGCTATTCTCCCCAAGCGGTAAAAGATAGCTGCGAGCTCTTTCGCCAACTGATCGACGACGCCGATTGCCTCAGCGGTTTCTTTCTGCTTTTGGCTGGACGCCCTCCCTTCATTCAAGACTTGCACCGCGGCTTTCAGAGCTATGAGGCTCTCTGGATGAGGCTGCAGACCGGCCTGGTACCCTCTACTTGCTTCAATCCCTTCGCCGACATGATCGACGTCGATCAGCACGACCAAGCCTTGCGCGGCGAGCCGCTCGCTCGGCAGGTAGCGGCACGCTTACGCTCGGTGCTAGCCGAAGCGGGCCTGCGCCACGGTGAACAGCCTGCCCCTCGGGTGGAGGAATTGGCGGAAGAACCGTTGCGAGCCGGCGTGCGCAGTGAGGCGAGCCTTTACCAGGAGGAGTGGTCATGAATAGCATTCCCTACGAGGAGACGCGCCGGATGGCGGTGGCTGTCATCGAATCGCTGCGGGCGGGCATTCCCACCCGCGCCTCTACCCGCGCCTTGCCCGACTTGCGGCCCAACCTCAAGCGAACGGTGGAAGCCGACTTGGATGCATTCCAAAGCGGCGGCCAGGTTCCCCCTGGGCGATTGCTGTGGGGGCAGTACGGCCAGGGCAAGACACACGCCTTGACAGCCATCGAACACCTCGCCTTGGACCATGGCTTTGCTACCAGCCGCGTCTCACTCAGCCGCGAGGTTGCCCTGCACAACCTCTTCCACTTCTACCGGCGAGTGGCTCCGATCGTGCGCTTGCCGGACTCCCAGGCGCCGGGCATCCTCGGTCCCCTCAATCGTCATCGCCGCAGCGAACTGGAGGGATCCCCGGTCTTAGAGCCGGGCCGCTATTGCCACCCCTTGCCGGCCATCGTACTGCAGGATCTGCTGGCGGCCAGAGATTCCGAGGACCAGGCCAACCTCTACGGAGACCTGATGGGCAATCGCATCCCCTTAGGCGAGTTGCGTCACTTGCACAAGCAAAGCCGCCAGGAGCCGTTGCCCAAATTCGAGGAAAACTTCAAGGCCACTCGTCACGCCATCGCCTACCTGGGCTTGTTGGCCGACGCCATCCGTTTCTGCGGCTACCGGGGCTGGGTGCTGCTGATCGATGAAGTCGAGCTAATCGGCCGCTTGGGGCGGGCCGGCCGGATGAGAGCCTACCTTAACCTCAGTACCTTGCTGGGGTGGTCAGCCGCGCTGCCCTACCCGATCTACACCGTCGCTGCGATCGCTTCCCGCCTGCAGGACGATCTTTGGCACGGAAAGATCGGTTCCAACCGCTCCGACCCAATTCTGCTCCCTGGGCTGGCCGAAGAGAAGTGCGGAAAAGCGGAGGGTCAAGCCCTCTCCCACTTCTTCCAACAGGCCATGGACCCAGTGCAGTGCCCCACTGTGCGGCCATTGCGCGGGGAGGACTTGCTGCTTCTATTGGAACGGGTGCGACAGTTGCATGCCGACGCCTACGCCTGGCCGGCTGAGCTGGACCTGCCGGAGTTGATCGGTTCCATCGGCGAGCAACCGGTGCGTACGCACCTGCGCGCCGCCTTGGAAGCGCTGGATGTCAAACGAGCGGTGGGAGAGACGATCCACCCGCAGGCTGTTGGTTTGGTGGATTCTTCCTGGAGAGAAGAGAAGGAGGATGCCGGCGAGGAGATCAAGGAAAAGTCAGCCGATCCTGCCAGGGAGAGCGAGGAGTGACAAGGGGAGGAGAAAACCCGGACTGCTCATCGAGTGCGCCGGTAGGATGTGAAGAAGACCTGTCCTCGGGGTCTTCGCTCTTTCCCGAAGCAGAGATGAGTTCAGAGGAACGCTTGTGGCGGCGGATCTTCGATTGTCCCTCGCCCACGTTGGCCCAGCCAGGTGAAGAATAGCCCAAGCTGCTCAGTTCCTTTCGCCGGCCGGTTGCGCTCTAACGCTCGCTCTAGTCGGCTGTGCGTTCGTTGTT
>JAPLHV010000182.1 GCA_026389455.1 Coprothermobacterota bacterium | reverse complement strand
CCAGAATGGCCGGCGGGTGCGGATGATCAGCACCACCAGGGAGGCCGAGAGCACTGACTCTACGAACCAGCCGGTGCGGAAGGTCTCGGGTGAAGCCCCAAAGATCAGCAACAAGACCCCGAAGGTGGCGTAGTCGAAGAACGAGCTGAGCAGGCCGAAGGTGAGCATGAAACGGCGGATGAAGCCGATATCCCAGCGGCGCGGTCCCTGGACTTGTTCGGGGTCTACGGTATCAGTGGCGATGGTCAGCTCGGGGAAGTCGGTCAGAAAATTAGTGAGCAGGATCTGGGTGGGGAGCATCGGCAAGAAGGAGAGGAAGAGGCTGGCGCCGGCCACTGAGAACATGTTGCCGAAATTTGCCGATGTGGCCATGAAGATATATTTCATGGTATTGGCGAAGGTGCGGCGGCCCTCCAGCACCCCATCCGCCAGGATCCCCAAGCCCGGCTCCAACATGATGAACTCAGCCGCCTCCTTGGCCACATCGACGGCGGAGTTCACCGAGATCCCCACATCGGCTATATGCAAGGCGGGGGCGTCATTGATCCCGTCCCCCATATAGCCGGTGACCGCTCCACTCTTGCGGAGGGCGTGGATGATCCGCTCCTTTTGGTTAGGTTCGATCTCGGCGAAGAGGTCTACCTGGCGCACCTTGGCGATCAAGGCCTCCTCGCTCATCGCCTCCAGATCCCCCCCGGTGATCAAGGCCGTCTGCGGCAGCCCCACTTGGGAGAAGACAGTGGCCGCCACCAAACGGTTGTCCCCGGTGATCACTTTCACCCGGACGCCCAGCGCAGCCAGCCGCTGCAGCGTCTCGCGAGCGTCCTTTTTGGGCGGGTCAAGGAAGAGGAGAAAGCCCAGAAAGGTCATCTCTCGCTCTTCTTCGACCCCACAAGCCTGGCCGTCGCCGTGACAGACCCCTTCCGGCAGGTCTCGCCATGCGACCCCCAGGACGCGGTAACCCTGCGCGCTCCAGGCCGCGTAACGCCGGCGGATCTCCTCTAGTTCATTCTCCAGCGGGACTTCCTGCTCTTTCAGCCTCACCTTGGCGCAGACGGCCAGAACCTTCTCCAAGGCCCCTTTGGTGACCAGGCGGGTGGCGCCGTCCGGACCCAGTACTGCTACCGAGAGCCGCTTGCGCAGGAAATCATAAGGGATCTCGCCGCGTTTCTGGTAGGGGGTCAAGTCGACCGCTTGCCGCGCCAGGAGAGCCTCGTCGATCGGGTTGCGGATCCCGGATTGGAGACCGGCGTTGAGAGCTCCGGCAAGGAAAACCTCCTCGGAGGTCTCGCCACGGGGGTCACAGGCCAGGGAGAGCTGCACCCGGCCCTCGGTCAGGGTTCCCGTCTTGTCGGTGCAGAGAACCTCCATGCTGCCGAAGTTCTCGATGGCGGCCAAACGCTTGACGATGACCTTCTTGCGGGCCATTGCCTGGGCGCCGCGGGAGAGGTTGATGGAGATGATGGCCGGAAGAAGCTGCGGCACCAACCCCACGGCCAAGGCCAGCGAGAAGAGGAGAGAATCCAGGACCGGACGTTGAAGCCAGACGTTGAGGGCAAAGATGATCAAAATTAAGACCAGGGTGACCTCCATGAGGAGAGCCCCGAAATGACTGATACCGTGCTCGAACTCGGTGACCGGCGCCTTCAGCTTCAAGTGGGAGGCGATGCGACCAAGCTCGGTGCTGGCGCCGGTGCGGACCGCCAAGGCGAGCGCTGAACCAGAGCGGATGTGGGTTCCCTGAAAAATGGTGTTGCGCATCTCGGCTAAGGTCGGCTTCGCTTCCTGAATGGGCGCAGCCTCCTTGCGAACAGGCATCGTTTCACCGGTGAGGAGGGCCTCATCGGCGTAGAGGTCTACAGCTTGCATGAGGAGGCAGTCGGCTGGCGCCAGCGACCCGGCTTGCAGCATGACCAGGTCTCCCGGCACGATCTCCTCGGCCGGGATCTCGACGGTCTTCCCCCCGCGCTTGACCGTGGCGGTCACCTTGACCACCTCCAGCAACTTGGCCAAGGCCCCGGAGGCGGCGTACTCCTGGAAGAAGCTGAGCAGGCCGGAGGCCAGGATGATGACCAGGATGATGACCGAGTCGAGGGTATCGCCGAGGTAGAGGGAGAGCAGGGCGGCGAAGACCAGGATCAGCAGGATCGGGCTCTTGAACTGCGCCAGGAGGAGCCGCCAGGGGCCACTTGACCGTTTGCCGGTGGGGCGGTTGGCGCCCTCTCGAAGCAAGCGTGAGGCTGCTTCCCTCGGAGATAGGCCGTTCTCGCCGCTGCCTAAACGGCGGGCCATCTCCTCGCCTGGAAGCTGCCAGAAAGCATCCGTCGCCGGCGCGAGCGTGGCCGCTTCAGCGCTTCTTTTCGACTTTTGCTCCAGTGGTACACCGCTCATCCCGGGATGATCTCCTTGCTTCATCGTGTCTTTTTCTCGCCAGCGAGATTCATCCGTATTGTATCTGATTCAACGATCGAGAAAAGGGGACAGATTTATTGATCGCAGATCGCTCCGACAGGGGCAGTTGACTAGCATCATGGACTAAGCCCTTCGCTTTCCTTCGCTTCGCTCGAGGACAGGCGCTCAAGGGTAAACTTCGCAGCGAAGGTTTGGAGAAAATAAATCTGTCCCCTTTTTTGCATGAGGCGGCATCACACCACAAGATCTTATCGTCGGCAATTTTTTCCAGGAATACCCAGATTACCCAAATGACCAGACGTTCGCATTGACAGAAGAAGGCAGACTTGGGGATGCCCTTGAAGAGCTCGACCCTTCTGTTATTCCCATCAGAAGACGTTTAGAGATTGGCTTCACTCTGACAGCAGAAGCCGCCCAGGCTATATCATCGTGGCTTGTAACCAAAGTCCAGGAGCTTCAGGAAATCAAGGAATTGAAGGGTGCAAGGAGGCAGGGACATGAGTGACATTCACCGCCATCTTGAATCAAAACCGGGCTCTTCTTTCTATTTCGCGAGCAGACCCGACACGACCGCCTCGGTCTATGGCCGGTCCCTTGATTTCCAACTATCGAAACCAATCCCTTGGCTGGAAATCACTCCCGGGACAGCCTATTATAGGGTCATCCGATTGACAGATATCGGAACGCACCCCATCACTGAGTTTCCTTCTTTCGATTGCCTCGTATTTCCTAAAACCGTCTCAGCTTAAACGGCTCTGTCATGGGGACCATTCAAGACCACCTGGATCAAGCCAGGCATAATTTAGACTTCCTCCAGAGCTTCGATAAGGAAGTATTTAGTGATTGGACCGTCACCATATGCTTTTATGTTGCGGTTCATTATGCAAATGCATTGATCCAGACAAGAAAACCGATGCATCCAGGCAATCATGCTGATCGAGAAAGAGAATCGGCAGGCCTGAATGAATGGCGCCAAATCTATGCTGATTACTGCGAACTCTCCAGCAAGAGTCAAAAAGCCAGATATGATGGCTATCGGTTTAACTCAGATCGACGTCAGCGACTGCAGAATCGCTTGGATCGCCTAATTCAAGCGGTTACGAACGAACTGCATTCTCGAAATATCCCAACCGCCCAAGTACCGTAGATCGAATCAGCAAAGGACGGCTCTTGGACGCCTCGTGAGCTTCACAGCCAACGCCGCGGCATCCTCCTCGCCCCTTCAGCAGATGGAAAGAGTTTCATGGCGCATGGCTCTAAGAACCCTTGGCTTGTCTACGCCGGTCGCATAGTGCCCATCATCGCCAGTCGCCAGCGTTTCGCCTTGGTTGTCAATGGTCGGTCAACCCTATCTGACGCCTCTATCTTGGAGCGGAACCAGAATCTCCTATCAAGGCAGCTCCTACACCCTGGATCAGGCGGCAGCGCTGGGCTTGATCAGCAATGCCCTCTACGCCTGGGATGGTTCCAGCTACATCAACAACTGGGGGCAAAGTCTCCCGGTGGGGCAAGGCGCTTGGCTTCGCGCCAAGCTGCCCTGCCAATTTGTCTTCTCCAAACCCTAGCAGCAGCGCAACTGCCCCCTATCTCCCCATTTCCCTCGGCGCCTGCGCACACCCGGCGAACAAGCGCGGCGCATCCCAGCCCGACATCGGCAGGACATCTCAGGTGAAGATCCGTGGCGTACGCGCCGGCGATCATTAGCGATTGCCAAAATACCGGGAAAAAGGCTCCGTGGTGGTAAGATAGCAGGAGGTTTAGGAGTCAGGATCAAAGGAGGATGACTTGGAGGAAGAATTCGATAAACCGACATTGGACGGTCCGCAAGAACCGACCGAGAAAGAACAGGCCAGGGTAGAGATCCGCGATGTTTTACTTTCTGCGGAGGGGATACCGGAATACTATTCCAACACCATGGCCTGTCGCTCGGCCCGTTACGACGCAACGCTCGTTTTCGGAGTTGATAACCAGGAACAGGGGATATCGCCGGTTGTAAAAATACGGATGAGCCTGGAACATCTCGCAGCCATGATTGGACCCATCTCGTCAGTGATTGAAAGCTTTGAGAAGCAAGTCGGTCCTGTTCCTGGAAACGCTCATCACGCTATTAGTGGCGAAAAGGCAAGCGCCACGAAGAAGAGATCAACGCCTCAGAAGAGGGAGAAATAGATGGACACTTGCGGTTTCGCTGATACGTGCGCACCGGGGTTCCAGTCGCCAAGAGCCAGCAAGGTCGAAGACAATCGGACCATGGGACGCGCAGGCACAGTACAGTTCAAGTTGACAGTGCGTCGAGTTCACACAACGGGCGAGTCTTTCTTTGAGGCGACCTGCCAGGAACTCGAATTGACCGCCTATGGAGATACTTTGTTGGAAGCGAAGCAGGAACTCCGGCTATTAATCCAAGACCACTTTGACTGGATTGATAAGTATGCTTCCCAAATTTCAGACCATCACAAAAGCCAGCTCAAGTATCGAAACTATCTATTTCCTTACTGATCCGGCATGTCCAATAAACAACCGCCGGCGAAACCGCTACACGACGTAGTAGCTGCCCTACGACAATTAGGCTATTTTGAGGAGGAGCAGGGAAGAGCCACAAGCCATAAACGGTGGACATTTCTGCATCCAGATGCATCCCCACGAAAATGCGAAATTTGGGTAAAGGGCGGAAACAAGGGGCGAGAACTATGCATGGGTCCCATTCTACGGAATTTGGGGCTAAGCCTTCATGAATTTGAAGCCGCAGTTCGTCACGAAATCAGCATTGAACAGTATGTCTGCATTCTGAAAAACAGGCATTTGGACAGGGAATAGGCTCACCTGCATATCGCCCCTGGCCACGGTTGCTGAAGTAGATCTCCTTGTTAGTTGGAATTTCCGGCATATCGTCCGCTACGACAAGATCCGTCTTTTTGCAGCCGTGAATCTGGAACGGGGCTACAAGCCTTTGGCGATATATTCTCCACGTGAGGTGGCAAGCGATGAAGAAAACAATGATTAAGGCCGTCGAGATGGTGCGTCGCATCCGCGATGAACACTACGAACAATTGCGCGGCAAGAATCCAGCGGAGCGGATCGCCTTCTATCGCGCCAAGGCGCGCTTACTAGAGAAAGAACTCGCAGCGCGAGAAAAGGGGACAGATTTATTTATTGATCCGTAGATCGCTCCGACAGTGACTGTTGACTGGCGACCCGGACTAAGCCCTTCGCTTTCCTTCGCTTCGATCGAGGACAGGCGCTCAAGGGTTAACTGCGCGGCGAAAGATCGGAGACTCCTTCTCATTTCAAGTGGGTAATCTTCAAACCTGTGGCAGGAGAAGACATGTTGCCGCAGGAAGTTCAAGTCTGAATAATCTCCGCTGGGTGTTCTGTGTCGAAAGGGGGCAGATAGCCGCGGGTGTACTGCCTTCGGGAGTGATTGCTCTCCATGGCGGTTGCCTTCTGTCCTGCCACTGCTGATACCGCACTGAGACGCCACGGTCTCACCCCAGGAAAGCCAATGACCCCAGAGATCTCGTTACCTTCAAATTGCTTTGCTAACTCAATATGAGAAAGAGATTTTTCTTCATGGCAGGCCTCAGCCGCTGTCGTTTCTACCGATTCATCGTGGTTGACTGGATCGAGCCGGGCATGTGATCTGATGTGAACTTCCGAAGCAACGAAAGGCCCGCTCTTCATCCCCACAGCGCGGTTTGAAGAGCCTTGTAATTCATCGACCGGAAGGAATCCACGATCGAAGATTTGGAAAAGATTGTGAAATATGGTGGAGTTCATGGAGCTGGTCAAGAATGGCTGATAGGAGGCAAGCTAGTAGAATGGCCTACACTGCATGACTATCCTCAGTTTCAGGAAGGAATGCTAAATATAAAGACCTGACCCTATTTTGAATAAGCCAATGATATTTTGATTGTGGAGACCGTAATGAGC
>JAPLHV010000172.1 GCA_026389455.1 Coprothermobacterota bacterium | reverse complement strand
GCCGGACGATTGCTGGCCTTGCCCCTTTCCCTGCACCTTCGGCCTGGGGCGATCCTGGGCGGAGGCTTGCTGGGGGGACTATTTTCTCTGGTTGTGATCCTGGCCTGGCCGTGGTCATCGACTGCCCTTTGGCTGGGAACCATTGGTTTCGGGCTGTTCCTGGCCCCGGTCTACCCGGCCGCTTTCCTGCTGGCTCAACGGCGAATCACCATTACCGGGCAAGTGGCCGGATGGTTTACCGCCGGCGGGAGCGTTGGCATCATGCTCCTCCCCTGGCTGATCGGACAGCTCATCGCTCCTTTTGGCCCCATCTCAGTGATCATCGTGGTGACGATCGACTTGGTCTTAACCATCCTTCTCTTCTTGCTGGTTCTGAACCGGCCGGCTAACCTGGCGCCGGTTCTCAAGCCGATCGCCAAATAAGCCTGGTCCACCTGACCGGGAGAGGTGGGTTAGGAGATTTTCTCGATGGTTAAACTGAAAGAAGGAGAGCATTTGGCCACCGCTGCGGTCAGCTCTTCCATGGGGAGCCGCTCCGGGATGGCCAGGCGAAGCCGCCATTGGTCCGGCATCCCGGGGGACGCTTCCAGGGCGGTGCCTTCCAAGCGGACGTTTTTCTCCTTGAAGTAGCTAAAGAGAGGTTCCAGGCCGCCGCTGGGTTCCCGCACAACCAACAAGGCAAAGTAGGTGGCCAGGTGCATCCGCACTTCCATCGGGTGGAGCAAGACTAGCGTCACCAACGCCAGCGCCAGGGTGAAAAGGGCGGGCAGGTAGAGGCCAGCGCCGCTGGCCAGACCGATGGCCGCGGTGACCCAAATGGTAGCGGCAGTGGTGATCCCGCGAACGGTTAGCCCCTCTCGAAAGATAGCCCCTGCGCCGAGGAAACCGATCCCCGTCACCACCCCGGCAGCGATGCGGGTGGGGTCGAAGTTGGGAGAGGCGACCAATACCGAAAGAACCATGAAGAGGGCCGAACCCAGAGAAACCAGGACCATGGTGCGGAGACCGGCCGGTTTGCCGGTTACTTCCCGCTCAACGCCAATCAACCCGCCCAGAACAACAGCCAGGGCGAGACGCAGCAATATCTCCCACCAGGGGATAACCATGGCTCCATTGTACGCCCCAGTTGACCGGAGGACTATCCGCCGCCGGGGGGAGCGGGCGTTTTTGGGAAACAGGTTTAGGTTGTGGGGCGCTGGCCGAAACGAATGGTCAGGAGGGTGAGATCATCGGAGGGGTCAGCGCCTGCTTCGAACTCTTTCACCTGGTCGATGACTGCTCTAACCATTTCCTCGGGGGTTCGGCCGGCCAGGTCTTTCAGCGCCTGGACGAGACGATCGTCGCCGAAGAAGGCGCCTGCTGCCGTCTGCGCTTCCACCAGGCCGTCGGTGTAGGTGAAGAGGGTGTCGCCGCTCGCCAATGTTGATTCGAAGGTCTTGTAGATCGCTTCAGGGAGGAATCCCAGAACCAGGCCGGGAGGTTTATTCAGCGCCTGCACCTGGTCTGCAGTGACCAGGAAGGGTGGGTTGTGACCGGCGTTGGCGTAGACCAGACGGCCGGTCTCCAGGTCGAGGCAGCCGCAAAAAGCGGTGACAAACATGCAAGATTCGTTTCCCTGGGCCAGTGACCGGTTCATCGCGGCGAGGATTTCCGCCGGGTTCTTCAGGTCGGAGGCGTTGGCGCGGAAAAGAGTGAGAGTGGTAGCCATCAAGAGGGCGGCCGGCACTCCTTTTCCGGAGACATCCCCGATCAGGAAGCACAGTTGGGAGTCGCGTTGGAGGAAATCGTAAAGATCCCCGCCTACCTCGCGGGCTGGATCCATGCTTGCGTAGAGGAGTGAATCGGGGAAACCGGGAAAGGGAGGGAAGTCCTTCGGCACCATCTCCAACTGAATCTGGTGGGCGACGCGCAGCTCGCTTTCAAAGCGTTCCTTGGCTGCTGTCGTGCGCCGCAGATCCTCGATGTATTGGGCGAGCTTCTCCTGGGCAAAGAGGAAGGATGTGGCAAGTTGGCCGATTTCATCTTTTCGATGGGTGGCGATCCCCTCAACCTGCAAACTTGGATCTGCCGGCCGCTGAAAGTGGTTGGCGGCCAGGGCGCTGGTATAGCGAGCCAATTGCACCAAAGGCCTGGACAAGCCGGAGACGACGAAGTAAGTGGCAAGCAGAGCCAGCAGGAAGATTCCGCCCAATACGGCGGCCAGCTCCCAAGAGAGGGCGCGACCGGGGGCTTCCAGTTCTTCCTGGAAGGCAGAGGAGGCCAGGAACCAATCCAGCGGGGCAAAATATCGAACATAGGACTCGTTGTGGAAGAGCGCCTGGCTGTCATCCTCCGGTTTGTCCCACAGAAAAGTGATGGCCACGTCGGGATTGGCCGACGTTGCTTCCAGATCCTTCCAGAGGAGATGCCCAGTGGATGGGTTGACGATGGAGGCGAAGCCGGTGGCGGTGATCCCCAGCGGTGTGTTCAACTGAGGGTGAGCCAGAAGGAGGCCGTCCCCATCGAAGAGGAAGAGGTAGCCGGTCTGGGCAATACGGATGCGAGAAAGTTCATTGCCCAAGGTCGCGACGATTTCCTGCTTCTTTCGTTCCGCCTCTGCCTGGATGTCATCGATATAGACGCCGGTGCCGATGATCCACCCCCACGGTTCAAAGGAAAAGACATAGCCCAGCTTCTCGACCGGATCCGGTGAGTCCAAGCGAGTGAACCAAAAGGTCAGGAAACCGGCGCCCTGCTCCTGGAGGACTTTCATGATTTGGTTGTAGACGTGATTGCCCATCGGGTCGATGTAACCCTTCATGTCTTTCCCCTCCACCCGGGGGTCCGGATGGGCGATGGCCACGAAGTCCTGGTTGTAGGTGAAAAAATAGTCATCGTTGCGGTAGCGGATGCTCTTCAGCCAAGCCAGGGCGCTTTTCTGGGCGGCAGCCGGGTCGCCGGTGGCCACCGCCTCCAGGGCAAAGGCATTCAAGCCCTCCTGGACAACCCCGGAAAGGTCCTGCAACTGGGTCTTGCGTTCCTGCAAAGCGAATTCACGGTGTGCCACCAGATCTTGATATTGACTCTCCACGCTGAGAAAAGTGAGTCGCAGGACATTCTGGACGGACTGTTCCTGGTTGGCCATCATCGCGCCGTTGACTTCTCTCTGCACCAGGAGCAGAACCGTGCTGCCGGTGATGGCCAGGATCAGGAAGAGGAGGATCAAAACACGCGCTTTGAAAGTGCGAAAGACGGGAAGCTTCAAAATATCGTCCAAGGTTGGGTGGGGAGATCAGTAAGGAGGCCTTCCAGACGGCCATAGCCGGGGTTTTCAGCAATGGACTGTTCGGCATTGAACGGCATCCCGCAGGGTAATCCCCAGCGAGCCCAGGTGGACATCCGGCGGGCCATTTCACTCGTCGTCACCTTGCCGTCCATCGCCCCGCAGGGAACGCCATACTGCTCGTAATGCCCGCAGAGGGTGCGCGAGGAGGGCGCCTCAGTTTCCAGCCAGGTATCATAGTGATCTCCCAGCATCGTCATTCCAAGCTCGGCATCGAGAGCGCCCTTGTTTTCCTCCAGCAATTGGCTCCAGCGGATGCGCCGGGCGCCGCTGAAGTTGGACGGATCATCGGCATTCCACCCCCCCGCCTCGGCTTGGATAGCGGGGTCCTCGGCTGCGTTGTAGCCGGCGTAACAGCCATCGAAGGTCCGGTCCAGGCGGGTCGCTGCCAGGCCTTGCTCGAAGCGGGCGATCTCGTTGTTGCCCACATCGCCCAGCAACCAACTGTTCGCATACCCCCCGTTGTTGCGGTCATTGAGGATCTCTACAAATCCGTCGATAGAATCGGCGTATTGCATCGCAAAACGCGTTCGCAGGAAAGCGGGAAGTCCAGCCGGGTCGAAGCGTTGCCAATTGAAGATAGTGGTTTCACAGCCAATCAGGCCGGCACTGGTAATGAAGTAGTCGCTACCCGACCATACCAGCCCGGGAGCAGACTGCATCACCATTCGATATCCCTGGTCGGGCCGCAGGTCGAGCATCACCCGCCAGACATCGAAGCCGGCGTAGTCCGCCCAACTGTTGTGG
>JAPLHV010000240.1 GCA_026389455.1 Coprothermobacterota bacterium | reverse complement strand
GGGGGAGACCCCCCACCCCTCCGGCTCTCCCCGTGGCGGCTTGGATCAACCCACCGAAGACCTCCCCTCCCGTGGAAAACGGGGGAGAGGGCTTCTTCTAATCCCCTATGCTGACTGTCTCAGGGGGCTTGACAAGCTCCGGATCATGGAAAGACGGGCAGAATCTCGAGGGCTGGGAAGGCAGAGAAAAGTGGGAAAATAAATCTGTCCCCTTTTTCTGCGCTCAAGCTCCCTCGTTCTCTTCGATCTGCCCCTCGATCTCCTCGTGGTGGGAGCGAGCATAAGCCCAAGCATTCACCAGGTCTTTAGCGCGGAGGGTGGGATAGCTGCCCAGGATCTCAGCTTCCGAGGCTCCTAACTGCCTGGCTCGCACGAGAACCCAAACGGGAATCCTGGTGCGAACGATGCAAGGTTCGCCGCCACAAACGCCGGGGGCGCTCTCGATGCCTGGCTAAGTATCTCCCAGGTCACGAACGACCAATTGCAGCAGTTGGGCTTTCTCGGATCGACTGAGGTTGACCAGCAATTCCTCTACTCTTACTCTCGCACTCATTTTGATTTCTCCTCAGACTCGATGATAGCAGGGTTAGAAGAAAAGGGGACAAGATTTATTTTGGTTCCTTCTCATTTCAAGTGGGTAGCCTACCAGCCTGCGGCAGGAGAAGACATGCCGCCGCAGGCTGTTCAGTCCAGCTTCCCTGCAATCATGGCGATGATGATCTTAAAGAGTCATGTCGGCCCCAGGGATAGTCAAGCCTAGCTGTTCACTGTCTTGTCACTGCAGATGCCGCACTGGGGTGCAGCGGTCCCAGGGATAGTCACGCCCTTTTGTTCTTGAAATCTCATCGCCCCCCCGATCTGTGTTACGCCAGAGCAGCCCCTACACTGGCTGCCTCGGCATCGTAACACCCCATTCTCCAGAACATGCTGCCTCCATTCCTTCTCTGTCGTGTCGCAAGCCTTAACGGACTTGCCGCAAGCGGGACAGCAGAAAAGGCTCTCTCGGGGAAAGTTGATGAATACCTTGATGATCCCTTTACTTTCAAGGAACTCTATCTATGATCTGCTTCACTATCGATTGCTCTTAGATGCCCGATCTGAACGCTCAAGCGTGACTGGTTAGAGTCGATGCGAAGAGCTAGACAGCCCGCGGCAACGTGATATTGTCGGGCTTAAGGACGAGATCCAGCCATATTGGCCGGCGGAAGATGACCTTTCTGGACGTGCAATTGAAAGACACGGCGGAAATGGAATCCATAGATTGCGAAGGTGATCGCTTGAGCGAAAGACTTTGGACGGTGAGCAAGCGTCCAAAAGAAAAGACGCCAGTACTGCCCGCGTTCACGACCGACAATTCCCAGTTGGAAGACCGAGCGGAAAAAAGCGCGGATGTTCAGCCAATCAAAGTGGGTTCCTAAAGCCGGCGCCTTATACTCTTTGAGGAAAGTGCGAACTCGTTGGTAATAGGCTTTGGGTGCATAGATGTGTTCCAAGATGCGATAATACCCTTCCATTAATGTGCTTCGGTCCATGCTGGGAATGATGTTGGTGGTGCCGTCCACATTATCGCCTGAGCCTGACCCCTCGAAAAGCAAGCGGTTCTCATTTTTCAATCGCTGGTAAAGAGGGGTGCCGCTCAGAGCTTGAAGCAAGCCGACCATTGCCGTGACGATCCCGCTTTTCTGGATAAAATCGATCTGGCGCTGGAAGATGGAGGGGGTGTCGCTGTCGAACCCGACGATAAATCCGCCCTGCACTTCGATCCCAGAATGTTGGATGCGTTGGACGCTTTCCACCAAATTGCGGTTCTGGTTCTGTGATTTCCCACATTCTGCCAAGCAAAGGTCATCGGGAGTCTCGATGCCGATGAACGCGATTTGAAAACCGGCCTTCGCCATCAAATCCATCAGCTCTTGGTCGTCGGCTAAGTTGATGGTCAACTGTGTGCTGAAGACGAGACCTTTTTTGCCCTTTCGCCACTCGATGATCGCCGGCAAGAGATCTTCTTTGACGTACCGGCGATTGCCGATGAAGTTATCGTCGACAAAGAATATGTTGGATCGCCAGCCTCTCTGGTAAAGGGCATCCAGCTCGGCGATTACCTGCCCGGCTGCCTTGAAACGGGGACGATGCCCGAAAAGGGCGGTGACATTGCAAAAATCACACTGATAGGGGCAACCTCGTGAAGTCTGGATGACCATCGTGGAGTATTGGCGGTAATCCAGCAGATCGTAGCGAGGGGCTGGCGAGCGACTCAAATCGGCGTACTCGTGGCATTCGTAGAGATGCTTCGCTTGGCCGCGCTCTAGATCTTCCAAGAAGGCAGGAAGGTCAACTTCGGCTTCACCGAGAAGCAAGTGATCGACCAGAGGAAAGGCATCCGGTTCTCCGGAGAAGAGCGGCCCGCCCGCTACCATGCGCTTGCCGGCGAGATGGCAACGCTCGATCAAACGCCTTGTAGCAGGGCGCTGGGCAGACATGGCGTCGGCCCAAGCCAGGTCGCCGTCGAGGAGCGGCGTGGCGTTCAGATCCACTAGTTTCGAGGGCCACTCGCGCGGAAGCAGGGCAGCGACCGTCAATAATCCCAGGGGAGGCGACCCGGACCGCTTGCTGACAAAACGAAGGGCATGCTTAAAACTCCAGAATGTATCTGGGAACTCGGGATAGACGAGTAGTATATTCAACAGCTTCTCCTTACTACAGCTCTCTCAAGGCAGCTATCTTATAATTCTAGGTCATTTCCGCAATAGTTTGTATGAGATAAATCTCTTTTCCATACTGGAAAGCGCTCAAGAGATACCTCCTATTTGTTTTGACGACCACTTGGAAAGGAATTCTTCTTTCCAAATTGCCCGGCCGGCAGTGAGCGGAGTTTTGTCCAACCGTTGGAGCCGTTGCTCCTGACCGGTACGCGCTGCCGCGGGCTAAGTAAGTTGGATATTCGACGCAAACGCTGCCGGAATCCCTCCTAATGAGCCTTGGAGGGGGATGGTGGGCGGAACAGGATTTGAACCTGTGACCCCCTGCTTGTAAGGCAGGTGCTCTTACCGCTGAGCTATCCGCCCTGGATAGATGGACCGATTGTACGGCTACCGATGCGGCCTGGCAAGGTTAGGGAAGGTAGGTTGGGTTCTGGCGCGTAGATGCTGAAGGACTCAAACGTATGCTGCCGGCCTCCAACGAGAATCGGACGAAACTGCGCTGCTGGTCGCCACTTGGGTCCAAAGGTCGATTCCTTGAAGGCGCTCCCATGCACTTTCAGCGTGCCTCCTATCAGCGAAGAGCCCCATCATGGTCGGTCCGCTTCCGCAAAGAAGCGTTCCCAGAGCGCCTGCCTCTAAAAGCTGACTCTTTACCTCTTCGATGGCCGGACACAGTCGTACAGCGGGTGCGAATAAGCCGTTGCGCCAGATGCCGGCCAAAGTAGCCCAATTGCCTTGGATCAGCGCTTGGACAATAGGTTCAATCCGGCCGGATGTGGGAATCTCTTCCAGCAGCAAAGCGCGGTACACGGATGCGGTAGAGAGGCTTTCCTTTGGTTTTGCGAGTACCAAGGAGATTGATGGGAGAGGAGGCAATGGGGTCACCTGCTCTCCCCGTCCTCGCACCCAGGCAGCGCCACCGACCAAGGCGAAGGGAATGTCCAAGCCCAGTGAGGCGGCCAACGCGACCATGTGCTCACAGGAGATCAGCCGGTGATATCTTCGATCAAGAGCATGCAGCACCGCAGCAGCATCCGCGCTGCCGCCGCCCAAGCCGGCAGCTTGGGGGATTTTTTTTCTCAAGACGATGGACAACTCCGGCTCCTTATCGATTGCCTGGTAAAACAATAAGGCGGCTCTGTACGCCAAGTTCCCTTCCTCAGGGCAATCCAGGGGAGGCGTACATTGGCAGGAAAGTCCAGGCTCTCCCCAACGCAGATGCAACTCGTCGGCTAACGAAACTGTCTGCATCAGGGATTCGATCCGGTGAAAGCCATCGGGGAGCCTGCTCCGTATGAAGAGAGAGAGGTTCACCTTGGCAAAAGCCGGCACTGTCTCTTCGGCCGCCATCGGCTCCTCTCTTTTCATCAACCTGAAGTAATCAGCCTGCGGCAGCATGTCTACCTAAAGACAAGGTCAAGGCTTCCCCTCGAGCGAAGCAAGGGGCGCCTCCAAGGCCCATGCCAAGCGAGCGAACTCTTCCAGTGAGAGCGTCTCTCCTCTTCGCTTCTCGGCAATTCCCGCGCTATCCAAGAGACTTGCAGCTTGCGTACGGGAGAGGTTGGGATCCATCCGCAAGAGATTGTTGGTCAATGTCTTGCGCCTTTGTGCGAATGCGCCATATACCAAGGCGACAAAACGCTTCATGTTCGGGACCGAGACCCTTGGCGCCGAGAGCCGCTCCAAGAAGAGGAAAGCGGAATCCACGCGAGGGATGGGATCAAAGCAGCGGCGTGAGACAGAGGGGCCGGGGGATAATTGAGCGCGGAGTTGGGTTAAGATCGAGAGGGCGCCATATCCTTCCTCCCCTGATCCCGCCAGCAGCCGCTGCGTAACCTCCTCTTGCAGGAGGAAAACAGCGCGCACCCAGTTAACCTCGCCCTCTAGAAGGTGTTCCAGCAGCGCTGTGCTGAGATAGAAAGGCAGGTTTCCAAAGACACTGTAAGGGCCGGGAAAAAAGCCGTCCCAGGAGACCTTCTGGGCATCGAGCAGGTGAAAATGGAAACGGGCGTTCTCTTCCGCCAAACCTGCCAAAGTAGGAAGGAAACGGCGGTCCAACTCCAAGGCAGTGACTTCGGCGCCTGTCCCGAGAAGCGGACGGGTGGCCTGCCCGAGTCCAGCGCCGATCTCCAGAATGGCTCGCTGGGGACCTGCTTGCAGGTAAGTAAAACATGAAGAAAGAGAGGACCGCTCTATCAAGAACACTTGGCCCAGGGACTTATGAGGCCGAAGAGGAAGAATGCTAAACATGCTGCCGCAGGCTGTCTACTTGAGAACCCACACCTTGATCGGCCGCCGGCCGAAGGAGACTGTTTCTTGATACGTGTAAAAGAAGACATCGATTCGCTCTCCGCGGATCGCTCCGCCGGTATCCCCGGCTACTGCGTAGCCATAACCATCGATGTAGAGTGGCGTGTAGTAAGGGATCACGTGAGGATCAACCGCTACGATGCCATAACCGGAGCGCAGCCCGACGGAAGTGCTCCAAGGGTCGCCATCGGTCTCCTCTGGCAACGGGCAATAAGCGGTCGCTTCCATTTCATAGGTTGGCGTCCCTTCCGGATGCGGGTAGGCTAAACTGGCCTGCACCGCTGCGTCTGGAGAGGTGATAAAAACGCCGATCCCAACCACGGCTGGTTCTGGTTGGCGCATCACAGTCTTCCCGAGACGGTGTTTCTCCTTTATCTGGCCATCTACCTTGGTCACTAGGTAAGCAACCTGAATTTCTCCGGGTATCCCTGCGACGACGGTTCTTCGTTGTCCCAGAGGCACGTCGTAGGCAGGGACGAAGGTCGCGCCGTA
>JAPLHV010000199.1 GCA_026389455.1 Coprothermobacterota bacterium | reverse complement strand
TGGGGAGACGCCAACTGCGGCGGCAACCTGGCCTTGGCCATCCGCCAGTGTGGTTATGACGGCATCTTTATCCGCGGTGTCAGTGAGAAGCCGGTCTTCCTCCTCCTGGACAATGGCGCCGTCGAGTTGCGTAGTGCGTTGGCCCTGTGGGGAAAGGACACAGTGGAGACGGAACGGCTGCTAACTGAGGAGGTCTCGCTCCCGAAACGACCCGCCATCGCCTCGATCGGTTCGGCTGGAGAGAAACGCTCCCTCATTTCCGGCATCGTCAACGACGGGGGACGAATTGCTGCACGCTCCGGCCTGGGAGCGGTGATGGGATCCAAGCGGCTGAAAGCTCTGGTCTTGGCCGGATCGAAGCCGGTGCAGGTGGAAGCGCCCGAGGAGATGCGCCGGCTCAGTCGACGGCTGGCCGGGATCCTGGCCAAGCGTTTTCCCCTTCCCGGTCCTGGGGTTTTCCCCTGGTTGGGGGCCCTGCTCCGCCTCCTCCCCTGGACGGTGCGATTGGACGGAATCCTGCTGGCGGAGATGCTGTGTCGATGGGGAACCAGCGGCATGAATGAGATCTCCCTGCAGTGGGGCGATGCGCCGGTTCTCAATTGGGCAGGAAGCGAGCGGGATTTCCCCCTTCGTTCCTCCTCCTCGATTCGAGCGGAACGCATCATGGCGGGGGAGGAGCGACGCTACCACTGCCTGGCTTGCCCGCTAGGATGCGGCAGTTTGCTGCGCAGGGGCGGGGAGTTGATGCACAAGCCTGAGTACGAGACGATCATCGCTTTCACCGCTTTGTTGGGGAACACCGACCTTGAGGCGGTTTTTCGACTCAACGAAGCGCTGAATCGCGCCGGGATGGACACGATCTCGGCGGGAGGAACGGTAGCCTGGGCAATCGAGTGCGTGGAGAGGGGGATCCTCTCGCGCGAAGAAGTAGACGGTTTGGACCTGCGCTGGGGTAACGCTGAAGCGATCGAAGAGCTGGTCGGCAAGATGATCGCCCGGGAAGGGATTGGGGATCTGCTGGCAGACGGATCGCGGAAAGCTGCCCAACGGGTGGGAAAGGGCTCTCAGGCTTGGGCAGTGGAGGCTGGGGGTCAGGAGTTGGCCCTGCACGACTCAAGACTGGACCCCGGGTTGGCTCTTCATGCTGTCGCTGACCCGACGCCGGGGCGGCATACCCAGGGCGGTTATATCTACTACGATACCTACCGCCTGTGGGCGCAAGTACCTGGCTTGCCTCGGCCCCATCTCCTGGAACCGAAGGGAAAGCGCTTTCAGGCCAACCGCACCAATGCGCGCAAGGCAGCAGCGGTCAGCCGTTTTCATCAGCTCTACAACGCCGCCGGGCTGTGCATGTTCGGCGCTTATCTCGGTCCGGCCCGCCTGCCCCTCTTCAGTTGGCTGAATGCTGCTGCAGGATGGAAGCGCTCCCCGGCAGAATACATGGAAGTGGGTGGGCGCATCCAAACGCTGCGCCAACTCTTCAACCTGAAGCAGGGGATAGATCCGCGCGCCATCGGCATCACACCCAGGGCAGTAGGCGATCCGCCCTTGACTGAGGGGGGGAACCGGGGCAGACGGGCGCCAATCCGGGAGTTGACCCCCCTCTACTGGGAGGAGATGGGCTGGGATCCCAAAACAGGCATTCCCACCGAAGAGACAGTAGAAGCGCTGGGGCTGG
>JAPLHV010000198.1 GCA_026389455.1 Coprothermobacterota bacterium | reverse complement strand
TCCCTTGAACTCTTTCATGGTCGCTGCCCATCCATTGAAGCCGCTTCCGGCCCCGTCGCCGATGATCTTGACGAAGTCGGCGTTGCTAGTCGGTTCAGCGACAGCGCTGGCCCACACCTGGAAGCCCGTCTTGTTCTCGGTTCCCACATAGAGCTTGCCATTGTAACTGGCCAAGGAGACGACACCGGTGTTGGTGGTGTCGGTGGCACTGAAATCCATTACTTTCCGCCAACTCCCGGGTGTCGGGGTAATGGTGTCGGTACACCAGACGGAGGGTCCCACCGCCACTCCCACGTACAGCTTGCCGTTATGGGTGACCGAGGCGCGGGTTTCCCGGCCCATCAGGGGTGAGACTGCTACAGGGGACCATTCCGTCCCGGTAGCGCTGCTGTAGATCAGAGCAGCCTTGTCTGGGCGGGCGAAAGTGAGTCCTCCTGTGAAAGCGTAGACGGCCGACCGGCCGCTGCGATCAGTGAAGGTTGCCATCGAGCGAAGGCCCATCGAGGCAGGAACCTGGTAGGGCATCGTGCCATCCATGGCGCGAAGGTAGGATGGAACCTGCGGCGCCTCGTAGACGCGGCTCCAAGCCCCACTATGCATGGAAGGCCGCTTCATCCTTGACGATGACGGCGGTAGGGGTGCGAATGAGGAAATCCTGCAGGAAGGGAACCTGCGGAACATCGGGCAATTGCGGCGGACGGGCGGTCGGTGTCAGCGCGGCCCAGATGGCCTCCCACATCGGGTTCAAGGTGGTCTGGTAACGCCCGGTGCCGATGTACAGATCGCCCTGGAAACTGGTCATCGACCAGGCATAGGAGTTGGTCCGATCGAAGAACCCCCCTGACACCTGTTGCGAGAAATCCTTCCGAGACAAGCCAAAACTGTCGAGGTACTCCAAGTTCTGACCGCTGCCGGGATTCACTGCCGGCTCCTGGCTCGCTGCCAGCGCCGACAAGGGAGCCAGAACGAACATCACTACCAACAAGAAAACGAGAGTCTTTCGCATCATCTACCTCCTTGTGATCTTTTTTGATTATAGCAGGAAGAAGGGGAAATGAATCAACTTTCCCGGCGATCAAAGCTGATAAACTACCCCGGGCTGGGCCAATTCAGCCTCCCTTCCTGTGGATCGGAGCTCGCCTACCAGTTGAACGCCCACTTCTTCCTCACCGTGGTTGATCAGCAGGCGCGCTTTCCCGGTCTTGCTCAGCCAAGCCAAGAGGGCGGGCCTGTCGGCGTGCGCGCTGAACCCGTTGATAGTGAAGATCCGCGCCTTAACGGCGATGGTCTCGCCGAAGATATGCACCTTGGACGCCCCGTCCACGATGGCACGACCCAGGGTCATCGCCGCCTGGTAGCCGACGAAGATAACGGCGCACTCCGGCCGCCAGAGGTTGTGCTTGAGGTGGTGCTGCACTCGGCCACCCTGGCACATCCCGCTTCCGGCGATGATGATCACCCCATTCTTCTCGTTGATCGCCTTCGATTGCTCAGCCGTAGGGGTGGAATAGCAGCCCGGGAAGGAGAAAGGATCCTCTCCCCTCTCCAATATGGCCTGCGTCTCCTGATCCAGATCCTCGGCGTGACGGCGATACACTTCGGTCAAGTTAATGGAGAGGGGGCTGTCCAGATAGACAGGATTGGCCGGCAGTTGTTTCCCCTGGCGCAATTGGCGCAAATAGTAGAGCAAGTCCTGTGATCGTTCCAGCGAGAAGGCTGGGATCACCACATTT
>JAPLHV010000006.1 GCA_026389455.1 Coprothermobacterota bacterium | reverse complement strand
TTCGATGCCCCTTGGTTGGTCTATCCCCTTCGCATTAGCTCGTTGAATAGTGACGCCAGTGCCGTCACCCTCTATATTGCCGGCTCGCACCGGGCGGAGGCAGACGGCTTTGCTGTCCGCTGGGCTCATCAAGTTGGCGGTGAGGAATTGAGCGATCCCACCCTCTATTCTTTTTGGAATGTCTACTGTCCGACAACGAGTTACCTCACATGCCTGAGCGCCACGCTCTTCCCCTGGCAGATGGGCGCAGATCTGCCGATCCGGCAAGCCTCCAGCGACCAACCCTTCCGCCAGGTGACGGCGAACACCTCCCACTGGTCGGCAGGCTACCTGCAGGCGATGGCTGAGCGGTTCGTGCTGCGGGCTTTTCCCGACGGCGGCGTGTGGCCGGATCGTGCCTGTGGCCGAGCAGAGGGGGTGGCAATGCTGACCCGCGCCATGGGTCTGGAACGAACGACCGTTGGAACCTCTTTTCCGGATGTGGGGAGCGACTACTGGGCCGGAGAGGAAGTCGCCGCTGCCCAGGCGGAGAAGTTGGTGGAGGGCTACCCCTCGGGCGAGTTTCGGCCGGAGGAGCCGATCACCCGCGCTGAGTGGCTGACGATGCTTTTGCGCGCCTTCCCGGTGCTGCTGGAGTTCATTCCCTATGACCCGCTTTTCTTGGACGTGACGAAGAGCCACTGGGCTTTCCGGACAATCCAAACCGCAGGCGAGCTGGGGATCGTCATCGGCTATCCTGATGGCCGCTTCCAGCCGGATGGGGAAATCACCCGAGCCGAGGTTTGCGCCGTCTTAAGCCGCACAATCTTACGAATACCTTAAGGCTTGCTGCGCGATGTCCCGAAATGATCAAAGGGGGGAACGGTATTATCTCTTGAAATTGTTGTACGCCAGATAAACTGGTTCTCCGCCAAGAAAAGTCGCCAGGACGCGAGTTTGTGGAAGCAAGGCGAGAGGATCCTGGAAGATATCATGATCGAGTGCGACAAGGTCGGCCAGCAAGCCAGGGGCTAGACGGCCGCGCACTCCTTCGGCATGCATTCCCCAAGCGCCCCCGCTCGTAAAAGCAGAGAGGGCGCGCTCCAGGGAAAGTGATTCCTGCAATCCGATGGCCAATTCAGGGAGGTCGGTGAAGAGGCGGCGAAAAACAGCGGCAAAGAGCCCGGGTAAAGGGTTGGGGTCTTCCACCGGGGCGTCGGAACCGAAAGCCAGTGGCGTCCCAAGCTGATCCAATGAGTGGTATGGGTAAGCCCGGTTAGTTCGGTCCTCTCCCCAATGTTGCAGGGCCATTGCTCGATCGTGTGGGGCGTGGATCGGCTGCACCGAAGCCATCAGGCCACAGGCGCGGAAACGAGGCAAATCGCTCGAGTCGACCAATTGGGCGTGCTCGATGCGGCTGCGCAGCAGGGCGTTTTCCGATGCAGTTGGAGCGAAGCAATCCAGCGCCAGACGAACGGCTGCGTCGCCGATGGCGTGAACGGCAGTAGCGATCCCAGCTTGAGCGGCTCGGCTGATGTCCGCTGCAAGAACTTCCCGCTCAACGGCACAGATCCCCCGTTGCGAACTGCTCGTATAGGGGTCCAGCATCCAGGCCGTTCGCGATCCCAATGCGCCGTCCGCGAAGATCTTCAAGCCGCCGAACTTAACTTGTTCGTCCCCCTCCCCGCTATGTAAGTTCTGCTCGATCAAGCGCGGCAGGGTGGCTTGGTCCAACCAGACGGCCAGCCGCAAGGGGAGGTGCAGCCGTTGCGCCAAGCCGGCCACGGCATAATAGTCTTCTTCTCCGGCGAAGTGATTGCAAGCTACGATCCCCACCCGGTTGAGGGCCTGTGCAGCCTTGTGGATGGCTTCGGCCAAGCACTCGGGTGAGACAAGGGCGGAGAACTTGGGGGCATAGGCGTCGGCCGCTTTCTCCAACAAGATCCCGCTGGGGCTGCCGTCCTCCTCATGGAGGATCTGGCCGCCGGGAGGGTCGGGCGTCTGGGCTGTGATCCCCAATCGCTTCAAAGCAAGCGTATTCAGCCAGAGAGTGTGCCCGTCGCGGCTCCACAGTTGAACTGCGTGATCGGGCAGAACGCTATCCAGACTGTGGCGGTCCGGGAGGGAGGAATCAGGCCAGCGATTGCGGTCCCATCGGCCTCCTGTCACCCATTCTCCAGCCAGTACGCCGGCAGCGAAACGAGCCACTTCCGTTAAAGCCTCCTCCAGGGAAGCGGAATCGCGCAAATCGACAGTAATCAAACCGCCTGCAATCCCGTGCAAATGCAGGTGGCTGTCGGTGAAGGCAGGCAAGAGCAAGGCTCCCTTAAGGTCTAGATCCTGTCCGCAGGGGCCGAGGCGGTTCCCGATCTCCTTGATCTTCCCCTCGTGAATGGCCAGGTCAACTGTCCTGGCAGCCCCTCTCTTGTGAATGGTGGCGTTGCGCAAAGTGCAATCCATCTTCTTATCATTTCAGGGACGTTGTTAAATTGTCAACTTACTCAGAAAATAAGGGGACAGATTTATTTTCCCCCGTTTTTTCATCTTCTCCTCGATTTCCTCCAGGAGATCCTTCGCTACGCTCAGGACGTGCTGCCAGCCAACTGTCCCCGTTGGGGCGATGGTCGGATCAGCTCCCATCCTCCCGCCGCAATGGTTTCTTTGGTTCTTTCTCAAACTGAGTGGGTACAGAACAGCCTGCGGCAGCATGTCTAGTAAGGGTAAATAAGGTCTCTGGAAACATCAGGGCTGACGACAACAAGTCAACTTGCAGCAGCTGATTACCCCCGGAAGCCAATCAACCCCACGGCAGGGTATTCTAGAGAATGAGGCTTCACGATGCTGAGACAGCCCGTGCGTGGGCGGGTTTGAAACCCGCCCCTACGAGGGCCACTCCGTCGTAAACCATATCGGGGTCGATGAGACCTCAAGAGTACAAGGGCTTGACTATCCCTGGGACCGCCGCACCCCAGTGCGGCAACAGTAGTGAAGTGACGAAAGTCAACCGCTCTAGAGAGCAACCACCCCGAGGGTGGCACTCTCGCGGCTATCTGCCCCACTTCAACACAGAACACCCTGCCGGGGGCTATCGACCTGCCGGGGGCTATCGACCTGCCGGGGGCTATCGACCTGCCGGGGGCTGTCTAGCTTGATAGCTCGCGGCAGGAGGGTGTCCTGGAGAATGAAGCATTGCGATACCGAGGCAGCCCGTGCAGGGGCGGGTTTTAACCCGCCCCTGCGAGAACCACTCCGGCATCAACCAGAT
>JAPLHV010000061.1 GCA_026389455.1 Coprothermobacterota bacterium | reverse complement strand
CTAGTTGGCCGGAAGAGGGTCAATCGCTACAATCGGGGAATGCCGAATCAACCGTTTCTGCAGTTAGCCACCGCCCGCAGGAGTGTTCGCCGCTACCAGCCCCTTCCGGCGCCCCGCCAGATCCTGGAGCGCTGCCTGGAAGCCGCCCGCCTGGCCCCCTCAGCCATGAACGCGCAATCCTGTTCCTACATTCTGGTCGACGATCCACCCCTCCGTGATGCCGTCTCCCGCTTCACCTTCAACGCTGTCGTCTCCTTCAACCGCTGGACCCTCTCTGCTCCTGCTTTCTTAGTTATACTTAACCAGTCATCCTCTCTGGCCCGGGTTGGCGCCACCCTGCAAGGACGCTCCTGGCAGCAGGTGGACACCGGCCTGGCTGCTGCCCACTTCTGCTTGCAGGCGGCCGAAGAGGGCTTGGGAACCTGTATCCTGGGCTGGTTCAACGAGCAAGGAATAAAGCGCCTCTTGGGCATCCAGCGGGAATATCGAGTCGCGCTGCTGGTGACTGTCGGGTATTCCGCTGAGGAACCCAGCGTTAAAGAGAGAAAGCCTTTGTCGGCCATTCTCCGCTACAACCGGGAGGGCGAATGAGCCAATATTTCGGAACAGCGACTTTCTGAGTTCAACCCCTCCTTATCCCCAACTGGAGAGAAGCCTGGTCTGATTGTGACGCCTCCCGTTTTTTTCTGACTAAGGAGCCATTTCGCCTTTGGTCTTGTATAATGAGATCATTCACCGCCATTGCGGGCGCAGATCGGAAGGAGAAAATATGTCGATCTTCAAGAAGTTGACAGAAAAACCGGGTGAGTTGCTGGAAATCAACCGGCTGAACAAGCAGATCAGTGCTGAGGAAGAGAAGGTGCAAGAAACCTTTCTCACCATGGGGAAGTTCATCTTTGAAGCCCAAGGCAAGGGAGAGTCGATTCCACCGGAGCTAGTCGAACCCTGCGAGAAGGTCAAGGCGACCCGCGCCAAGATGGAAAACATGCGGGTCCAAGTGTTAAAGCTCCGCGACAAGAAACAGTGCCCCCAGTGCGGCACCGAACTGGAGTTGGCCCAGCCCTTCTGTTCGAAATGCGGGGGCAAACAGGAGATACCGTCAGCCGCTAGCCCAGGCGAGGCGGCCAAGCGGAAATGCAGCAGTTGTGGAGCTGAACTGACCCCAACCCAGGTTTTCTGCTCGGGTTGTGGCGCCAAACAAGAGCCGCCTGCTGAACCGAAACCAGCCGAGGGGACTAAGAAGTGCGCCAGTTGCGGGACTGATCTCGCCCCTGGGCAAACTTTCTGTTCCGGCTGCGGAGCGAAGCAATAAAAAGGCGATCGGCCAACCTCAGTTAGCTTTTCATTCGTCCCAGGCAAAGGGGGCGGCCTTCTGGCCGCCTCCTTTGCCGAGTCTCCAGCACCCAGAGGAGAGAATCGGTGATGATCCACACTCAGACATCCTCCCGAAATAGTGGGAGGAATAATGATCTGGCTTGGCTTCAAGTCATGGCCGCAAGATTAGTTTCCCTGAGCAGACATTGCGGGATCAAAGGGCGGGCCTGAGATGCGAATTCTCGGCGCTGCCATAGAGAACGATGTGCATGTGGCCGGCCTGGTGCATTTCTTGCGCTTAGCGGAAGAGGCAGGGCATGTAACGATCAACCTCGGGCCTACCGTTCCCTTGGTCAAAGCGCTGCAAGAGGCCAAGCGGCAGGATGCCCAGATGATCGCCCTCAGCTATCGGCTGACCCCATCCGTGGCGGAAGAGATCTTTCGGCGCCTGAAGCAAGAGATCCTAGAGCTGCAATTGGAGGACCGCATCTTCGTCTTCGGCGGGACACCCCCAGTGGCAGAGGAGGCAAGACGCTCCGGCCTCTTCCAGGCGGTCTTCTCCGGCCACGAGCCGGTAGAGCAGATCCGGGCCTTTCTCCGTGGAGGTTCTGCCGCAGCGGGCGCCGAGATCCTGCCGCAGACCTTGGCTGAACGAGTCGCCGCCCGCTCCCCGGTCCCCCTCCTGCGCCATCACTTCGGCTTGCCGGACTTGGAGGCCACCATCGAGGGTTCCCGGAGCATCGCCGAGTCCGGCCTACTGGATATCCTCTCCCTGGGACCGGACCAGAACGCCCAGGAGTCCTTCTTTCGCCCCCAGGAGATGGATCCAGCCCGAGACGGCGCCGGCGGCGTCCCCCTTCGCCGGGAGGAAGATCTTGAACGAATCTATGACGCCACCCGCTGCGGCAATCATCCCTTGTTGCGATGCTATGCCGGGACGCGTGACCTAGTGCGCTGGGGCGAGATGTTGGAGCGAACGATCCATAACGCCTGGGGCGCTGTCCCCATCTTTTGGTATTCCCAACTGGACGGGCGCTCCCAGAGGCCGCTGCAACAAGCGATCGAAGAGAACCTGGAAGCGATGCGCTGGTATGCCGCGCATAATGTTCCCCTGGAGATCAACGATGTCCATCAGTGGTCGCTGCGCTATGCCCCGGACGCCGTCGCCGTCGCCGATGCCTACCTCGCCGCCCACATCGCCCACCGCCTGGGGGTTCGTTCCTATGTCGCCCAGTATATGTTCAACACCCCGCCCGAGACCGATCCCATCCACGACCTCGGCAAAATGCTGGCCCAGAAGGAGATGGTGGAGTCCTTCCGAGACGATGGTTTCCAGCCCTTGCACATGATCCGCGCCGGCTTACTGCAATTCTCCGCCAACCCATCCATCGCCAAGGGGCAACTGGCCGCCTCCACCGCTATCGGTTTGGAGTTGGAACCGCAGATCGTGCATGTCGTTGGCTATTGCGAGGCGGACCATGCCATCCAGCCGGAAGAGCTGATCGAGAGCCTCCAGATCGCTCAGGGCGTCTGGCGCACCTTGGCTGAAGGCCGCCCCCGGCTGGCTGCCGACCGCAGGGTGCAGCGCCGGCGCGGCGAGCTCCTGCGGGAGGCTCGCTTGATCCTGGAGCAGATCCGTACACTGGGACGCTCCTCCCCGGATCCCTTCCTCGATCCGCAGATCCTGGTCTTGGCCGTCGAGAGGGGTTTGCTCTTTGCCCCTCACGTTCTACACGAGAAGTACCGTCAGGACCGTTGGATCACCACCACGGCCGGAGGTTGCTGCCGCTCAGCCCGGGCGGACAGCGGGAAAGCGCTGCCGGAGAGCGAGCGGGTCGGGGAACCTTTGACGCCGCCAGCTATGCCGATCCCATCCTAGACGGCCCATCCTTCCATCCTGAGGATCCTTACCCCGATCGGAATCAGAGACGCGGTGCTTGTACTGAGTTGCGCAAGCGTTCCAGTTCCCCGCGGTCTCGTTGCTCCCCTTGAAAGGAGATCAGCAGCCAAGAAAGAAGAGCCATCCCCACCGCATTGACCACGATCATCGGCAGGGCAATCTGTCCCACCAAGGCCAAGGCTTGGTCATAAGGGCGGGCGATGATTAGGATCAGAACCATGTGCAGGCCTTCCATCAGGGCAGCGAGGAGAACAGCCCGGCCCACCCCGATGAATTGTCGCTTGGCAGCTAACCAAATCAATCCGCCGATCAAACCGGCCAGCAAAGTGGCCAAGGGGCAGGCAACTCCGGTCAGACCGTCGAGCGTAAAGCGGTGAATCGCTCCGATCAGACCGGCTCCGACGCCGATCACCGGACCCCCCACCAGACCAGCGAACATTGGCGCCAAGTCGCGGAAGTTGGCGATCGCTCCCAACACGGGGACGCCGGCGATAGTGCCATAGATAGCCAGCGCACCGAAGCAGACGATCAATGCCGTTGTGTTCAAGAGCGTGAACCGGCGCTGCAGCGCCTGACGGAAGAAAGGGGTGCGGCTGACCAGGTAGACCGCCACCAGTACCACGCACAGCCTCTCCAAGAGGATGAGAAGACTTTCCCAGATGGTCATCGCCGTCGCTTCATTGCCGAACCTACCTCCACCTTCATCCTTCTTTCCAGCCCCCGGCAGGGTGTTCTGTGCTCATCTTGCTCCTTTCCTCTCAGTTACTTCTCAAGTAGAACTACGCTCACGGTTCCTTTTTTGCTGCAACCAGAAAGTTGACCGGAGGCTTGCTTATCGGAGATTCATTCTATGCTGATCGTCACTCTCCGGCTAGATGCCGCGTGATGGAATATTGGCTAGAATGAGGAAGAATCCTTTGGAGGTGTACGATGAACTTAACTACAAATACGCTGGGAGAAATCGCTCTGCACCTCTCGTTCCTTGGTTGCCCGGTCGGCTCGGATCCATGCTGAATGGAAAGTTTGAAAAATGAGCAAGGGGGATAAATGCCCGAGATCGTAGACCCCAACGGCTTCCTCCCCCGTTACTACCAGTTGGCCAACATTCTGCGCGAGCGAATCACCCGGGGCGAGTTGGCCGCTCACCAGCCGATCCCCTCTGAACGGCAATTGGAGACGATCTATTCAGTCAGCCGGACCACCATCCGCCAGGCCATCGATCTGCTGGTGCGCCAGGGGTTCCTCTACCGGGAACACGGACGGGGCACCTTTGTCTCGCCGCAGAAGCTGCAGAAGGGGATTTGGGAGCTGACCAGCTTCACCGAGGATATGCGGCGGCGGAGCATCACCCCGGGACAGAAAATCCTGGAGATCGGCGAGGTGAAACCGCCCCCTGAGGTTCGCAGCCACCTGGAATTGCCGGCCGACTGCGAGAGAGTTCTGTGCGTCGAGCGACTGCGCCTGGGGGATGGAGTGCCGATGGGCTTACAGACTTCCTATTATCTGCTCCCCGAGGGGCAGACCATCACCCGCGAGGAACTGGAGGCTACCGGTTCCATCTACATCTTGCTGCAGGAGAAGTTCCACCTGATCCCCACCGAGGCCGACGAGACTTTGGAAGTATGCCTGGCCACACCGCGGGAAGCCAACCTGCTGCAGATCAAAGCGGGCAGCCCGCTGCTGTTGAGCGAACGTACCACCTACTCGCAAGCCCGCCGGGTGATGGAGTTCGTCAAGATCCTCTACCGCGGCGACCGCTACCGCTACTCAGCCAAATTGACGCGATAAAAATACGGAAATCGACCTCTTGACTTGAAGAAACCTCTTGTGATATTAATATGATAATAATTGGTCATGTGGTCATTACCAGTTAGGGTCTCCCGTAAGGAGAAAGGAAGGCGACCGTGAGCGAGATCTCGGACGCAGAGATTCAGCAAATTGTAGAGCGCGTGGTCCACCAGGCGATGGGACTTTCCTGGACCGGTGCGATGCCTAGTGACCCCCATGTCTCCATTCCCAGCCATCCCTCTGCCACGATCGCATCCGCGCATGGCACTCCACCCATTGCTTCACATGCCTCCCCACCGGCCTCTGCGCATATCAGCCCATCTCCGGTCCCTGAACCCAAAGCCTTTGGCCGTCAAGTAGTGGCCATCGGCGCCGACCATGGCGGCTTCGAGCTGAAAGAGTTACTGAAGGGGGAACTGACAACGATGGGCTTCGAGGTGCTTGATGTAGGCGCCCAGGGCAAAGAGACTGTCGACTACCCCGACTTCGCCCATGATGTGGCTCGCCTGGTGGCCAGCGGCAAGGCCTGGCGGGGGGTAGTGGTGGACGGAGCCGGCATCGGCAGTTGCATCGTCGCCAACAAGGTGCCCGGGATCCGAGCCGGCATGGCTTACGATCTCTCCTCGGCGATGAACAGCCGCGAGCACAATGACACCAACGTGTTGACTCTGGGCGCTGGCATGATTGGCGCTAACCTGGCCAAGCAGATCTTGAAGACCTGGCTGGCCACCATCTTTGCGGGGGGGCGCCACGCCCGCCGCATCGACAAGATCGTGGCCATCGAAAAGCAGCACCTGCGTTAGGGGGGGACATCGGATGGCAGATGTGAAGGAAGTGCAACAACTGGTGGAAGCCATCACCCGCGAGGTGCTGGTGGCTATGGCGGAGCAGCGGCAGAAGTCCTCCAACCTGGAAGGGCAGCAATGCCGCTTTGGCTGCGCTGAAGGGCTCTGTGTGAAGACTTGTTTCGACCGGGCCGGCAAGGTGGTCAGCGCCGGCGCGGAGCGCCTCTCCTCCACCGTCGGGGTGATCCCCCAGGACCAGGCGCTGGCAGTGATGATCGACCACACCATGCTGAAGCCCGATGCCACCCCCGATCAGATCGCCCAGCTCTGTTTCGAGGCGCGGAAATACGGCTTCGCCTCGGTTTGCGTCAACCCGGCCTGGGTGGAGCTTTGCGCCCAATTGCTGAGCGGTTCGCCGGTGAAAGTCTGTACGGTGATCGGCTTCCCCCTGGGAGCATCCGCTCCCGAGGTGAAGGCCTTTGAAGCGCAGAACGCCATTGAACACGGCGCTGGGGAGATCGATATGGTGATCAATATCGGTGCCTTGAAGGCGAGGGATCTGGAGCTGGTGGCCCAGGACATTCGCGGCGTGGTGACCACCTCTCACGCCCGGGGAGCCTTGGTCAAGGTGATCCTGGAGGCTGCCCTCCTGACTGACGAGGAGAAAACCATCGCCTGCCTGCTCTGTAAAGAGGCCGGCGCTGACTTCGTGAAAACCTCCACCGGCTTTGCCAGCGGTGGAGCGACGGTGCATGATGTAGCCCTGATGCGGCGGGTAGTGGGACCGGAGATGGGCGTCAAGGCGGCTGGCGGGGTCCGCACCTACGAGGATGCCGAGAGCATGATCAAAGCAGGAGCGACTCGCATCGGCGCCAGCGCAGGGGTGAAGATCCTGCAGGGACCGGCTGGGGGGACCGCGCCGCTCTCCCCCACCCCGGCAGCGGCCGGGAAAAGCTACTGAAGGAGCCAAGCAGATGCTGATCGCCAAAGTGATCGGGACCACCGTCTCTACCATCAAGGATGCCAAGCTGACCGGCTTCAAGCTGCTGGTCGTCCGCCAGACCGACGAACGTGGGCAGCCCATCGGGAAACCCTATGTGGCCGTTGACACCGTCGACGCTGGGGCCGGCGACCTGGTGCTGACCTGCGCCGGCTCCTCCGCCCGGCAGACAACATTTACCAAGGACACCCCGGTGGACGCGGTAATCATGTCAATCATCGATTCCCTGGAAGTGGGGGGCGAGGTTGTCTTTCGCAAGTCGTAAGGAGATTCCAGTGACGGATCTTCGATCGAGCCATGGATAAGGATCTCTCCTCTATCCAGGAAGCCCGCGACCTGGTTGAGGCGGCTTACCAGGCTTGGTTGAACTGGAGCCATGCCACGCAAGTCGAGGTGGATCGGGTTTGCGCCGCCATGTCCGAAGCCGGCTATCAAGCCGCCGAGCGGCTGGGACGCATGGCTTATGAGGAAACGGGTTTCGGCGTTCCCGCCCACAAAAAGCTGAAGAACGAGTTCGCCTCGCGGCGCGTCTGGGAAAGCATCCGCGAGCAGAAGACGGTGGGGGTGATCCGCCACGATCCTGCCCGGAGGCTTTATGAGATCGCCTGGCCAATGGGTGTGGTGGCTGCTTTGGTTCCCTCCACCAATCCCACTTCGACGGCCTTCTTCAAGTCCCTGATCGCCGTCAAGGCTCGCAACGCAATCGTCTTCGCCCCCCACCCAGCGGCTGCCCGCTGCACCTATGAAGCCGCCCAGACGATGGCGCTGGCGGCGGAGAATGCCGGGGCGCCTCCCGGCTTGATCGGGTGCATGCAGCGCATTTCCCTGCCCGGCGCCCAGGAGCTGATGAACCACAAGCGCACCGCCCTGATTCTTGCCACTGGCGGGACTGCCATGGTGCGGGCAGCTCACTCGGTGGGCAAACCAGCCTATGGGGTGGGCCCGGGCAACGTGCCGGTCTATGTGGACCGCAGCGCCGAGCTGGAGAAGGCCGCCCGCGCCATCGTCGCCTCCAAGGCTTTCGACTGCTCCACCATCTGCGCCACCGAGCAGGCAGTAATTGCCGACCGCCCGATCGCCAAGCAGTTGGCCGAGCTGATGCAGCGAGAGGGCGCCTACTTCACCAACGAAGGGGAAACAGAATCTTTGCGCAAGGCGGTCTTCCTGCCGGACGGCGGGATGAACACGGCCGTAGTGGGGAAGCCCGCCCCCTATGTGGCCGCCTACTCCGGGCTGCGCATTCCGGCAGGGACGCGCGTGTTGGTCACGCCGCTCTCCAAGGTAGGAAAAGAGGAGCCTCTCTCTCACGAGAAACTGACCACCGTCTTAGGCTGGTACCTGGCCGATGGCTGGGAACAGGGATGCGAGACCTCCATCGCCATTATCGAGACCGGCGGCCGCGGCCACAGCCAGATCATCTGGGCCACCGACGAACGAGTAATCATGGCTTTCGGCCTGGAAAAACCGGTCTTCCGCATCCTGGTCAACACGATGGGAAGCCTGGGGGCAATCGGCTGCACTACCGGCGTGGCTCCCTCCTTGACGCTGGGCTCAGGCGGACTGGGCGGATCCATCACTGGCGACAACATCACCGCTACCCACTTGATCAACGTCAAACGGCTGGCCTATGAGACGGTGGCCCCCCCGGCAGCGGCCTTCCTCCCTGGAGAACCACTGGGAGGGCCCTCCCCCGAGGAGATCGAGCGGGTGGTGCGGCAGGTCATGAACGAGATCCTGGAGCAGAAAAATAATCAATAATGGGGACAGATTTTAATCTGTCCACCACACATCGAAAATACTGAATTGAAATGGAAAGGAAGGGTACGGAAATGGCACTAGATACATCTTTAATCGCTTTAGGGATGGTAGAGACGCGGGGCTTGGTCGGCGCCATCGAGGCGGCCGATGCCATGGTCAAGGCAGCCAACGTGATCCTGATTGGCTCGGAGTACGTGGGCGGCGGCTATGTGACAGTAATGGTGCGAGGGGACGTCGGGGCGGTGAAAGCGGCCACCGATGCTGGGGCCGCTGCCGCCAAGCGCGTCGGCGAGCTGATCTCGGTGCATGTTATCCCTCGTCCTCATGCCGATGTGGAGATGATCCTGCCAAAGAACAGCAGGGGCAGCTTCGGCGGCCGCAACGCTCCAACTGAGAACCATGAAACCGCAACGGAAGAAAATCCAGGGCAGCGCCTTGCAAGCAGCCGCAACCCATAATCCATTAATCCATGGGGACAGATTCAAATCTGTCCCCATTCGGGTTTATCTGTCCCCATTAGGGTTGGAAGACCCGGCTCAGTGGGGTGCCCTTATCGCCAGGAAAGGAGAATGAACCATGGCTGAAGCCTTTTCCCTTCGCTGCTATTGTTACTTAGACCGCATGCAGCCACAATTTGCCGCCTTCATTGGAACGGTCACCCAGGGCGATCTGCCCATCGAGGGGATGGCTGCCCTTTACGTGGAGATGGCCCCCGGCAATGAGGTCTTCCGGGTGGTGGACATCGCCGTGAAAGCGACCGAGGCCCGGCCCGGCGCCCAGATCGTGGAACGCGAATTCGGCATGTTCGAAGTACACTCTCACAGCCAAGCCGCCGTGCTGGAAGCCGGCAATGTTGTCCTTGCCCGCCTCGGCTTGCAAGTGGAAGATCGCATTCGCCCCCAGGTGGTCTCCACGCAGGTGATCACCCGCGTGGATCCCTACCAGGCCCAGCTTTTGAACCGCTTTCGCCGCGGCAGCATGCTGGTCCCCCACGAGACAATGCTGGTGCTGGAGTGCGCTCCCGCCGCCTACATCAACTATGCCTGCAATGAGGCGGAGAAAAGAGCCAGCATCAAGCTGATTCACGTCTCCTCGGTGGGGCGTTTCGGCCGCATGTGGCTGTCCGGCTCAGAGTCTGAGATCATGACCGCCGAAGCGGCCGCTACCCAAGCGCTGGAAAGCCTTTCCGGCAGCGGGCCAGCCTAGCTATTTTCCGGAAGAGAGGATCGCCGATGCCCAGAGAATTTTACACAGAAAAGGATATCGAAGACCTGGTTCGCCGCGGCGTTACTTCGCTAGTGGTCAACGACGAGGTAGTGCTGACCGAATTAGCCTACGAGAAAGCCCACCGGTTGAAGATGCAACTGCTGCGCGACCGGCCGGACAACCCGCCCAGCGCTCCAGTTCGCCCCTACCTGGCCAAAAGCCTGGGCTCACAACCTGCAGCAGTCTCCATGCCCCACGGCGCCTTGATATCCGATGCTGCAACCACGCATCTCCCCTGCTCGCGACAAATGTCCAGCCAGGAGTCTGCCCCCCAGCAAACGGGAGGTGATCTCCACCAGCGTATCCGCAGCGCTGTTCAGGCTCGCCTGGGCCCTCAGGTGGATGCTGCGTTGCTGGACGTGATCATCCGGCGTGTCTTGGCCGGCACGGGCTTGAAGTAGGCGGCGGTGCTTCTCGGCCGGGTGAAGGGCGCCGCTGTCTGCACTTTCAAACCTCCGGGAACGGAGGGCTTGAAGCTGCTGCTGGTGCAACCGCTGAACAAGCGCCTGGAGCCGACCGGGCCCTTGCAGGTAGCGGCGGATGTGGTGGATGCCGGCCCCGGTGATCTGTGCCTGATGGTGCGCTCCCGCGAGGCTTCTCTGGCTTTGCCCGATGTGAAGTTTGTGCCGGTCGACCTGGCTCTGGTCGGGATCGTCGATGAGCTGGAGGTGCGCCCGGACCGCTCCTTCGACTTCACCCTGCGCCGCGGCTGGAATCCATACGCATGAGGGAACAGCGTTGATCCTGGGGAAAGTAGTGGGAACAGTGGTCGCCACCATCAGCCACCGCGATTTCAAGAACCGCCGCCTGCTGGTGGTGCAACCGCTGGGTCTGGAGGGGGACGCGCCGGACGACGACTTCATTGCCCTTGACAACACCCAGGCCGGGATCGGCGACACCGTGCTGGTCAACCGGGAAGGCGGCGGCGCCCGCCAAGCGCTCTCCAACCCCGACGCTTGCGTCATCTCAGTCATCGTCGGCATCGTGGACTCAGTCTTCATCGAATGATATGTGGCTGCTAATGGGACAGATTTGAAATCCCCCTGCTAATGGGACAGATTTGAAATCCCCGTGGTATGGGGACAGATTTCAAATCTGTCCCCATACCACATGATGGTGCGCCCAGCAGGACTCGAACCTGCAACCTGCGGATTAGGACTCCACTGCTCTATCCTATTGAGCCATGGGCGCTCCGTTCCCTCCGCATTGTAGCAGAGTTTCTTCCTTCCATGAACCGATGAGGAGGTTCCCCTCCGGGAGCAAGATGTATAATCAGAATAGCAAGCGAGTGGTCTGATGAAAAAAGGGATGCTGTGGTGGATGGTCGCATTGCTGGTATTGACTGGATGTACCAGCCCGCAGACGCTTGAGCCTTCCGCGACGGAGCGCTTCCCTACCCAAACCCTTCAAACCTACCCATTGATCGACAGCCAAAAGGAGGGGGATCTGCAGGGGTTGCTGATCACCGTACGCAAGGCCTGGCAGTATTCGCCAGGGGAGAGCCAACAACTGCAGGATGCCATCAACGCCTGGTTGAAAGAGCGCGGGCAGCGCGCCGACGAGCGCCTTGAGGATATGAAGGGAGGCAGCTTCCTGGTCTTCGAGATCGAGGTGGAGAACGTCAGCCGTGGCGGCACTCCTACCTTCTTTCCCTATTTCACCTTGGGATCCGAGTCCGGCCTCCTCGGCAACAGCACCATCGACGTTTTGCTCTACCTCCCCGTCACCCTTTCCGGGACCACTCCCTGGTGGTTGGAACTGGCCGCCCAACGGTTGGCTGAGGCGCCGCCCGAGAAACAGGACCGCATTCTCTTTGAGTTGGGGCGGGTGGAATACCATCAGTTCAGCCTGATCGCTTTCCCCCTGGCTCAAGGGAAGCCGCTCCGCTTCCGCATGGCCTGGCAAATCCCGCCCGGCCAAAAAGGGGTTGTCCTCTCCTACACCGAGACCGGCTTCCGCGACCGGGTGGCCATCCCCATCGGCGACCCTCTCTTTTAGTGTAATGAGAAAAGGGGTTTGCATCCTGGCCGGGCTCTTGCTGCTCCTGACTTCCTGCAATCCAGTCCCATTTCCCTCTACGACGCCTCCCCCAGTTTCTTCACCGGGAACCTCCTCCTCGTCTAACACCCAGACAATCCGCGATACCGAGCATCTCCACCTCATCTTCTCAGATACGGTCCCAATGGAAGACCAAATCGCGATCGCTGGTTTCTACGAGGAAGTTGTTCAGACGGTGACCTCGCGCTTCCACTATGCCCTGACGCAGACGATCACTGGATATGTTGGGGGTCTTGACTATGCCTTCGGCGAGAACAATATGTTCTACCAACCGTACTCCCCAGCGGATCGTTTCATGTCCCATGAATTGCTGCATCCGCTGCTTTCGGACGTACTCGGTCCCTCTCCCGCGACGCTGTTCCACTGTCGGCACAATGCCACCAATTACTATATTTTCCTTAATGAACCGGCGATCATCGCTTTCGATCTGTACTTCATGCGGCCACCTCGTCCCATCCACCTGTATGCGGCGCCTTGGGTCCGGCAGGGCGTTACCCTGGAACAGATCCTTCGCCATGGGGAAACGCTCTGGCCAAGCCAGGTCTACCATCCCATCGTGTCCTTCCTTCTCTATCTCCTGGAGACCTACCCCTGGGAGGATTTTCAGCATCTTTGGGGATATCACGAGGATCTGAAACAAGGGGATTGGGAGAATACCAAGGCGGCCATCCGCACGGCTTACGGCAAGGATCTGGAGGAAATCGAGGCGGAGTGGCGAACCATGCTGTCCCGGATCGACCTCGCCCCGGAATGGCTGGCCACGATCCAATACACGAACGACTATAACCACACAAATCTGGCTATCAAAGAGGATCTGGACCTGTTTGGCAAAGGCCTGACCTACATACAGGCCATGGAACAGTGGCGGCAACAAACGCCTGAGGCAACCCAAACAGGAATTGGCAACTACTGGATGTCACGGGAACCACTCTCGGATCTCCAACAACCTGAGCAATCCCTGGCGTCGATGAAGCGGTACTTCTCCGACTTGATCCCTGCTCTAGCGCCGAAGCTGGCTTTGCCAGCGCCGAAGCTGATCGAGATAAAACCTCATTTCCCTTGGTGGGGCTGGACGCTGATCGGAGCGGGGGTAGCCGGTGTTCTTCTGGCAGCAATCGTCTTGGGATTCCGCAATCGGCGGAAGAAAAGGGCGGCGTAGCGCCGCTCGAATACACCGCCACGACCTGGCAGAGGAAGCCGAAACCTCGTTCTGAGCGAAGGATTGACCGACCCGGCCCTGCTGCAGGTTGCGCGAACGGTAGTGAGGTACGAAGATGTGCAAGGCATCGCTTGCTGAGCCCGAGGTGTTGATCCTGGGCGGGATCCTGATCCTGGGAGCACCGGCACAGGTGGCGGCCAGGAGAAGCAGATCGCCCAGCGATGCGCCATCAGCACAAGAGGGCTCCTCGTTCGTCTAACTGAATAGGACGGGGGATCGTCCGAATACAGCTAGTGAATGATTTTGGAGGTGTTTCAATGCATCGGGCGGGGATCGTCCTGTTCATGTTCCTGGTTCTGGTCTTGCTGGGGAGTTCCTTGGCCTTGCCCCCATCGAAAGCGGTTCAGGCCAACATTGGTCCCCTTTCCAGCCATGGGGAGGGAATCGAGCCGCTGGAGGGCGGTGAGGGAGTGCGGATGACGGCCGAACAGGTTACCATTCGACTCTTTGATTTCAATCCGAGGGCTCGTGAATTCGAATCAGGGGAATCACAACGGTACGCCCGGGTATCCTATCGTTGCCTCTTCCAGATGGAGAACACGACGCAAGAAGAGTCGAACCTGCAAATCGGCTTCCCTTTGTTCTCTTCCAATCCCCAATATTCGACCCTGCAAGGGGTCCGCGTTCTCGTGGACGGGGAGACTGCGCCGTATGAAACACTGACACGAACAGACACTGCATCCGGCGGTTATCTGTTGGAAACTCAATGGGCTGTCTGGCCCGTCTCCTTCCAGCCGGAACAAGGGCGGGAAATAGAGGTCACTTACACCGTAACGGCGTTTCGCGGTCTGGAGCGGATTCTGATTGACTATTCGCTTCGCACCGGAGCGGCCTGGGTGGGGACCATCGGCCAGTCCACGATCGAGCTCTCCGCTCCCTTCCCTATCGAGGATGGACAGGTATCGGGCAGCCCCACCGGATGGGTGTTGGAAAACGGGACGGTGCATTGGAACCTCCGCGATTTCGAGCCGACCGAGGATGTCAAAGTGAGCCTGATCAGCCCAGAAGCCTGGCAACCCATTCATGAGGCGAAGGCGGCGCTGATTCTGGAAAACACTCCAGCGCGGCATTTGGCGCTGGCCAAGGCTTACCTGGCGTTGGCTCAGGGTCAACTCTTTTCCGGCGATGAAGGCTTCTTCATCCGTCTGACAAAGTACCGCCAATGGGCCGAGACGGAGTTGGAGAGGGCTTCCGCGGGGGACTCGGCAGCCGAGGCGGCGGTCCTTTGGACGAGGGAAAGGGTGGAGCTTCCCCTCCCTGGAGAGGCTGGGGGGAACTGGGACGAGATCCTTTCAGATTTGAGGAGTCATCTATCGGCGGATCCTGGCTACCTCGACTCGCACCTGCGCCTCTACCTGGAAGAGGCGCTCCTTGAGGGCTCCTTTCGGGGGCTGGATCTTTCTTCCACCATGGAGGAGGCCCTGCGCACTGAGCCGGAGGCTTATCTTTTCTCCTCCTTCTATTATCGAATGACCGGGAATCTGGGAAGACCCGAGGAAACCGCCACGCCCACCCTTCTTCTGCCCCTGGTTCAGATGGTCGAGCCGGTGCGGATTCGCACGGTGATCGGCGCCAACCTGTCCGGGGAACGAACCTGGGATTTCACCTTCCGCCTCGACCGCCCTGCCCTGGAGTGGTACACCAACACTTGGCGGGCCTATTTCCACCCGATTGCCAAACTCGAGACGGAAAAAGACATCTATCACCTGCGCCTACGCCTGCCTTTCCCTCCTGACGGATTGGCCCGAGCCCAGTCCAACCTCTTGTCGGAACTCCTGACCCGCTCTCCGACCGCCTATCCGGCTTGGGAGCTAGGCCTCCCCTCCTGGGCGCTGGAGCCCCTCCTGGCCTCGCACATACAACTTACAGAGAGCAACGGCCAGCGGCAGTTGAGCGAGTCCATCGAGGCCAGCGAGCTCGTCGCGTTCCTGGCCGCCCAGAAAACAGCCCTGGAGAAGGCGAGAGCCTTCTGGAGCGGCACACCTTCCCAAACCGACAGCAGCGCATATATGGAACTAAAAACGACCGGAAGTCCCACCGTTTGCCATGGTGTGGCAAAGCTGATCCGGCAAGACCTGGACCTGGCCCTCCGCGATTTCCCCTCGATGCCTTGGAAGGTCCAGGAGGAGGTCGTCTTCACCGACGGAGAGGGGAACCCGGTGGTGCGCGAAACCCGGGAGCTGGACCTGGCTCAGCCGGAACCCCAGGCGTTCTCGGTCTCGGCCCCGCTCGCTCGCCTGGATCTGGAAAATCACTGGGCGGGGGGGACCATCCGGTCCTTGATGGAGGATGAGCTCGTCATCGGTTTTCCCGGCGGGAATGTCCAGCCCGACCAGCCGATTCGCCGAGGGGAAATCGCCAAGCTGTTCTGCCTGACGCGCGGGCTGCGCCCCGAACCTTTCCCGGCAGAAGGGCCGGACATGCCATCCGGTCACTGGGCCGCCCCTTGGTTGACGCGCCTGGCGGAGGAAGAGAGCCTCCACCAGGGTACGGATTGGCCGGCCAGCACTGGAGCGCTATGGCATCCAAATGAGCCGATCACCCGCCGGGAGGCGGCGATCTGGCTGGTCAACCTGTTGGGAGGGGTGGACGCCGCCACGGACCTCCCCTTCTCCGACGTGGGGACGGGGGACACCGCTGCCTATCAGATTTACCAGGCCCACGAGCTGGGCTTGATCGAAGGCTACCCGGACGCGACCTTCCGCCCCGATGACTTCCTCAGCCGCGCCGAGGCTTTCGTCATCGCTCAGCGCCTTCGGTCACTGTTCCCTACTTCGACCCTTGCCAACAGTGGGGTCACTGTCGACGTCTGGGAACAACTGCCCTCCATTGGCGGCAATGTGAGATCCCTTGGCTTCGACCCCTCCAATCCCCAGACTTCCTACTCCCCCTGGCCTTGGTGGGGTTCACACTTCCAAGAGAAGGGTCAGACCCATCACTTGGGAAAGGTTGAGAAATTGTGTGATCGAGTTAGGATGCCAGGAACCAGGAGTTACCGTTCGACCGCGATTTGCTCCAGCTCTTTGGTCTTGGTCTCGTAGAAACGGAAGAGGAAGACGATGGCCACCGGAACCAGCATCACCACGCCGGCTACCACCCAAAACCACTCCATGGTGGGAGAAGCAGCCAGCAGGATCGCCGCCAAAGCCGGCCCGATGATGTAGGCCAAGCGGGCCACGGTGGTGGTCCAACCCATGCAAGCCCCCCGCCTCTCGGTGGGGAACACCTCAGGTAAGTAGACGACGATCCAGGTGTAGGAAAAAGAGGTAAAAAAACCAGCCAGGGCGGCCATGAAGGGCAACGCCACAGCAGGCATAATGCCCAACAGACAATAGACGGCGGCCATCCCCAGGCAACCGGTTACCAAGGCCGCTCGCCGGCCGATGCGGTCCATGATCCAACCGCTGGAAAGGCCCCCGATGATGGCCATTACCAACGCTCCCAGGAGAACCATCGACCACTGGCCGACGCTGTAGCCTTTGATGGTCATGAAGAAGTAGCCCGCCCAGAGGAAGAGCAGGCTGTTTACCAGCCAGCAAATCCAGATCGACGCCCCCAGCAGGATGTAACGCAGGTCGCGACGATCGATCGCCCCAAAGCCGAAGGGGTGGATCTTGCTCCGTCCGGCCCGGCGCTCCGCCTGGATAGCCTGGTAGCGGCCGGTCTCCTTCATGAAAAACCACATCACCAGAACCGGGATCATGAAAAGGAACATCACCCCCCACATCCAACGCCAGGAAAGCCCCAGGGTATTCACCAGGATGGGGGGGAGGATGGCCTGCAGCGGGATCAGGCCGATCACATAGACCAAGGCGATGAGCTTGGCCCGGTTCTTGGCGGGAGCTTCCTCAGCCGGAGGGATGGTCCACATGTTGCTGACCGTGGTGAACATGGTCACTGCGTAGAAAGCCATGAACATGCTGAGGGATGGCGTCCAGAGGAGGATAGCCAAAGAGGAGAGGCCCATCAAGAGGATCAGAATAAGGATTGACCACTTGCGCCCGATCAGGTCGTTCAGGCCGTTCAGGAAAAAGATGAAGAAGGTGGGGATCATATAGAGCGTCTCCAGCCAGGAGAAGGAGGAAGCGTCGATGCCGTACTCTTTCATCAGATAAGGCAAGGCGGTGGTCTTGATGGTGGAGAGGTACTGGTCCATGATCGCCACTACTCCCATCAAAATCACCAGGAAAACCAAATAGCGCCCGCTGCGGATGATGAAGGGACGCTGACCAGCTTCGGAAGGTGGGGTAGTGGTCGCTGTCATTCCGCGAAAACGATCCCCTTCTTCTCTTCCAGATCCAGGGTAGGAACCTCCGGTCCCATCGCCACCCGCACCTGCCGATCGTAGGCTTCCACACCGCCCGCTGCCTCCAGTACTTTCAGGCCGGCTTCGGATTGCGCCAGAACCCCCAGATTGACCCGCTCCAGAGAACCGGGGGCAATCCGCTGCAGGAAGCGGCTGCCTCGCCCCAGACCGAGGGGGATCGACTCCATGATCATCAGTGTCCCCGGCACGGCAAAGAACCATAGCCCCAGAGCGTCTTCCCCGAAACGGGTGATGGGCAAACCGGCGGAAGCTTGCCGCTCGGCGGTGGGACCGACGTGGGCGACCGTCCAGCGACCGTCGACGAAAGCTTCCCCCTCGCCCTCGATCATGAAGTAGCCCAGGGAGTCGTACCATTTCTTCACCATTGGATCCTGGTCCACCAGGGCGCTGCGCCAGGCCTGGATCATGGTCGTGCTGAACATCTTGTAGCGGGCGGGAATGCCGGCCGCCCGGCAGAGAGCGATAAACACCGAAATCAGATGAAAACAGGTGCCGGCTCCCCGCTCCAGCGTCTGATCGACCCCGTCCAACGGGCAGATCTCCAGATAGAGTTTCTCCTTGGCGAAGGCGAAGGCGGCCTTGGCGTACTGCCGCGGCGGGAGGCGGTGAGCCCCCAGGGAGTTCGCCAGCGCCATCACTTGTGGGGTGTAGGGGTTGCAGAAACGGGTCGGACGAAGGTAGCGCCGTCGTGAGGGGATAATCTTCATGACTGGATCGTAGGAGGGCAACTCGTAGCGCCGTGGCGGCCGCACATAGCGCTCGCCGGAGGCTTCTGATCGCTCCTTCAGCTTGCGCAGGTCGCCCGGATTAGCAGCCAGCAGCTTCAGCAGAGAAAAGATCCCTCGCATCATCAGGCGCAAGTAGATAGCGCTGGCAAACATCGCTCAGCTCCCCATATCGGAAGAAACCAGGTTCCGCACTTCCTCGCCGCAGCCGCGCATCTCTTCCCCCACCGCTCGCCGCACCTCCGGCTCCAACACCGGCCCAATTCGATCGCAGACCGGACAGCGCTCCAGCATTTTGACCAGGTCGCCGGTCACCATGAAGCCGGGGTAGCTGGTGGCAGCGGCGTCCAGGAAGGCGAATCGCCCCCATTGGCCGAAGCCCATCGGCTTGAACTCCTTGTCCAGAACCATCGGTTTGAAGTAGCAGGTGGGGATGTGGAAGTAGTGACCTTCCGGACACTGCGTCATCCAGCCATTCCCCTCCACCATGCCGTAGACGTCGATGCAGTCTTTGGGGGGGATGCCGAGGCGCTCTTCCACCCAGGTGCGGAATTGCTCGCTGGGGATGCGCCGGCCCTCTTGAATCTTCCACCCTCCGCCGGTGGCTACAGCAGCTCGGCCGCCCATCTGAAGGCGCTTGCCATCGGCATCCAACTGCTCCAAGACTCCGGCCAGCAGGTAGGGGGCGCCCACCAGGGTCAAGATGTCCTGGGTCTTCTCCTGATGGTATTCCAACCAGGCGATAATCTTCTCCACCATCCTCTTTTCGGTCTTCCGGCTGGCGTACTGGACGATCCGCCCGGCTAGGCTGCGGTCCGCGCCCATCGCCTTAGCCAACAAGTCCACGGACACTTCCCGGTCGATGGCAACTGTCACCTCCGAGATCGCGTCGAAGTAGATCATGGCCACACGTCCAGCGAAGAGGTGAGTCTTGCGCGGGTTGGGCATCATCAGGTAGCCCCGCATCTCGGGGCTCCACCCCGGGTAGCCGATGGCCACCGCGCACTTGGTGATGGCGTACTCGGACGTGTTGAAAGTGCGTTGATCGCGGGGGATGAAAGTGTGGCGGCCGCTGGTGCCGCTGGAGAAGCAAACGGTGATGCCGGCCTCTTGAAAAGCCTCAATAACCTGATCGTAGCTGGGATTCTTCTCCCGGATGACGATCTTGGGCAGTTCGCCTGTCATCACGTTGGCCAGCCAGAGGGCGAAGTCGCGTCCGGCCGGGTATTCCTTGAAGAAGCGGTCGGGCAGAAGCGGGATCCGCTCCAGATCGGCTGGCCCTTTCAATTCTTCGGGAGTGAAACCGCGCTCCAGGCAAAGTTTGTGGTAGTAGGCATTGTTTTGGAAATGATGGCGGAAAGTGAAGGAAAGGGCTTCGAATTGAAGCCGCTGGGCTTCCTCGGGTGGCAGATGGAAGGGATCGGGAACGCCGTAGATGGCCTTCTCCACCGGACCCCAGCTCTCTCGCGGCGGGATGTAGGCAGCCACCTGCTTGTCAAACAGATCCATATACTCTGTATAAGAGATCGTCATCGATCGCACCCCGTGGAGGCAAAAGAGTTACCCTGCCACTTGGCCAGTATACACGATCCCGACAGGATTGAGCCAGGTCTCAGAGGAAATCGCGAAAAATGTGCTTTTTGGGTAGTAATACGGTCCGATGCAGGAAGATCCTGACAGATGAAGCAATCCGACTCTGTCATCACAATGCTTACCGAATCCAAAAAAGCAGCCCTGCCTCAAAATGAATCATCGCCCCTCCCCAGCGCTCGATCCGGATCAAGGCAGCATATCGATCGGACCGAAACCGGCCTCCCCATAGGCATCTCTGCGATGGCAAATCCGCAGAACATGCACATCCTGGCCGAATACCGCGAAGATGACCCGGTAATCCCCTACCCGAATTTTTCGCAACCCACGGAAACGCCCCTTCAGTCCCGGAAAGCTTTCCGGGTGATCTGCCAATTTCTGCTAGATTTGGTCCAGGAGTTTCAAGGCAATCGTCTTCGACAGTGCTCTCAGATCCCGCTCCACGGACTTTTTGTAAAGGATATTATGGACCAAGGGAGTTGCGCAGCTCGGCGGCGCTTTCCAGGGGATCGGAGATGTCATGGAGGCGATCCCAGGCGATCTGCAGATCGGCATATTCCTCCATGTACGCTTCCAGAGCTTTCTGAATGACAAAAGACTTTGATCGCTCAGTTTCCTTGGCGATGCGATCCAACTGATTCGGCATGCGCCGGAGCGGCGGACGGATAGTTCGCTGCCAGGGAAAAAGAGCCACAGATGAGAAAGCCGGCGAGAACGATCAGGAATCCCCTCTTTGATAGGCTCTTGTCACGGACATCAGGCCGCATCAGGGAGTTCCGTTGAACAATGGAAGGAAAACCTAAAGGTTTGGTGCTTGTTTATGGTTCCTTCTCATTTCAAGTGGGTAACCTACCAGCCTGCGGCAGCATGTTCAGTCCAGCTCCCCTGTAATGATGGCGATGATGGTCTTCAGGTTCTTGAAGGTTCCGGCGCCGCGAGGCCTTTGCCTTGGCTGCCTGAACCAGGCTGTTTGTACCCAGCCTGCGGCAGCATGTCTTCTACAGGATGCCATTATGGATCTTGCCATCGTGCCAGTGCAGCATTCCTCCTGGGACTGCGGCGCCCCACTGCGGCATCCTTGGGTGTTGCGCTCCTCCTGGGACTGCGGCGCCCCAGTGCGGCTCCTGTTCTCATGATTCCACCGAGCAGTATCTGAACAGCCCCCGGCAGGGTGTTCTGTGTCGAAGTGGGGCAGATAGCCGCGGGAATGCAACCCTCGGACTGGTTGCTCACCAGAGCGGTTGGCTTCCGTCTGATCACTGCTGATGCCGCACTGGGGTGCGGCGGTCCCAGGAAAGCCAACAGTCCCAGGGAGGGGCCTAGGGATAGTCATGCCCTTTTGCTCTTGAGGTCTCATCGACTCCGATATGGTTTCCGCCGGAATGGTCCTCGTAGGGGCGGGTTTCAAACCCGCCCACGCACGGACTGTCTTGGCAAAGTAATGCCTCATTCTCCAGAACACCCTGCCGCCATTCCTTCTATATCGTGTCGTAAGCCTTCATTGATTTGCCGCAAAGGGGACAACAAAAAGGGCTCTCTCGGGGAAAATCGATGAATGCCTTGATGATCACATCCCTTCGCCTTCACTGAACTCGATCCTTGTGATCTTCCAAGGGGGATCAAGCCGCAACGCTCTCTCGAATAAAGCTTCCCGGATAGACCTCCGGTCCGAATTGACCGGAGGTCTATCCGGACCGGAGATCTATCCTTCCACGCAGCACACCTCTTTTGCTCCTCAGACTACTACCTAACCTACTCCAATTGAAAAAGAACCTGGAATGAGAGCGCCTATGAAGGTTCGACAACGAGAGGGAGCTTCCAGCCCCTCTTCGGCTATTGGGCAAAAACGAAGATGGGAGGGGTGTAGTTATTCCTGCCGAAGCCCTGATCCACTCCGTCTTTCCCTTCACCTTCACTCCCGCAAAGGATCATCTTTGCGGGAATTGGACGAGAATTGGGGGCAGCCGCTCATTTCTCAAAAAGCAAGGTCGAGGCTTGGCGTTAGATCCCCAACGCTTCTTTCAGCAGAGCAGTCTCCTTTGGGTCCAGTTGGAGGCGCAAAGGCGACGTCTTTTCGTAGATCGTTTTCCACTCCAGCATCCAACAGTCGCCCGCAGACTTGACACGCAGATCGCATTCAGTGGCGGACCAGGTGAAAGTCTTCTTCGCGCCCCCTTGCTCCTGCGATCGAGCTGAACGAAGGGTCAGCTTCTTCAAATCGCCTTGCGAGAGGCTCGTTTCTTGGGAATCCCGCCCATCTATGACGAAGCTGTGTACACTGAAGGAGATCAGGGTCCGCGCTGCATTCTCCGGCGAGCCGGCCAAAACCGCGAGCAATTCCCCATCGCGATCGCGGATGACTGTCTTGGTGTCGGAAACTGCGGTCAAGCGTTTGCGCAATTGCGTTTCCTCTTTTTTCAGCTCCGGCCCGATGCGGTTCACGAAGGTCGTCAAGGAGGCGATGTAGCTCCCTTCCTCTTGGAGATATTCCGGATTCCTGGCCAGGATCCTGGTGACGTTCCTTTGTCCCTCTCGCACGACCTTCCGGGCTTCCTCAAGCCGGCCATCAGTAAGCAGGGCGAGGCCTAGATCGACATACAAGCGGGCAACTTCCACCGGTTTGATGTCATCGATCGCAGGCCAGATCTTCTTGAGCTTCTGAAAGGAGGCGATTGCTTCTTTGAGCTGTCCCGCCTGGCGATGGTTCCAACCGAGAAGAACGAGAGCGTCGAACAAAAGCCGGTCGGCTTCCAGCCCCTCCTCGAAATAGAGGGAAACAGCCTGCTGTAGGCAAATCTTGGCTTTGGTGGGCTGTCTATCTCCGCCATAGGCAATGCCCGAGGCAACCAGGTAAGGCGCCAGATCTTGGTTCTTGCGTCCCCAGTAGTGGATCTTCATTTTCAAGGACCGGCGGAAGAAGAAAATGGCTTCATGGAAATCCTGCTTCTCGAAGGAGAGTGTCCCTAGCTCCCATTCGATTTCGTGCAGAGCCCTGTGAGGCTTGCCTTCCACGCGCATGGCCAGATTCTGAGCTTTCTCCAGGAACGCTTTGGCGGCGTCCATCTCACCCCTCTTCTTGTGGATCAAACCCTTCAGGAGGTAGTTGGTGGCTATGTCTGGACCTTCATCCAGCCCCCACAGCGACTTCTGAACCTGCAACGATTCTTCGTTGCAGCGCGTTGCTTGGACATCGTCCCCTTCGCGCTCGAAATGCCAGGCCAGATCGTTGAGGTCGGCAACGACCTGGGAGCTGACGGCCCCCGCTGTCTTCCGGTGTAGAGCAAGCGCTCGCAGGTGCGCGTCGCGCCCTTTCTCGAATTCTCCGTTTCTGTCCGCAGCAACGGCGATCGCCTTCTGGAGGACCGCTTGCTCTTCCTCGCTCGCTTGCGGCAAGAGGCTGTTGGCCACCCCCAGGCACGATTTGTACACGAAGCCATCCTTCGCTATCGATAGCAGCATTTCCGCGATGGCTTGGCGAGTCTCTCGATCGCCGTTTGCGAATTTTGCCTGATACTGTTGGAGAAAATACTCCTCTACTCTCGCTGAGAGATCCTCTACTGAATAGAACGTCTCTATGTGCTGTTCCGTTTCCTTCTTCGGGAGGTTGCTCCGTTTTTTCATGGGTGGTCTCCTGTCTATTTGTGGGAAAACTTGTGGCCGTAAGCAGTCAATTTGCCGCAGGCGATCACCTTTCGGCAACCTCGTTCGGAGCGCGATGAGGGCTAGGCACTCAGCTTCTCTACGGCTTCCTCCTGGGTAAACTGGGTGGTGAACTGATCCCCCGTCTCGACCTCCCCGCTATCAGCCAGTAAGCCCTGGCTCTGCAAGGCAAGGAGGGCGGGGCGGATCTCCTGGGGAGGCCAGAGCATCACCCGCAGGGTCGGGTTCTCCGCCAATTGGGCGATCGGGTAGCTCCCCGGTGTGGGAAATTCCTCATGGAGAAGGAAGGCCAAAGAGGGCAACAACAAGGGGTGTGGAATTAGCTTCACTTCCTTCACGTCTGTCGTAGCCAAGCCTGCCGCTACTAGCGTCTCTACAATGGCCAGGGTGCATTCCTTGACGCCCTTGGCGCCCGGGAAGCGTTCCTCTAGGTAGCTCCACAAGCGGTAGCGGGTCAGGCTGCCATTGGGAAAAACGGGGAGGAAAACGTCTAGAGAAGTCTCCCGCATTAAAGGCTGCGCTTTCAGGAAACGCAGGAAGCAGGCGTCGCGAAGCTCTTGCCGGCCCGAGAAATGGTGGGCGAACTGCAGCAAGGCGCGGTCGGGGGCGCCCGCAGGGAAAAGGCTACGGGCGATGGTGTGCGCGTATCGGGTGCGCGTCTCCGGTGAGTTGGCCTGCAGGTGACTTTGCAGGAAGTCCTTGATCCCCTCGATCGAGTCGGTCTGTGGAAGCAGGGAGGCGATCTCCACGGTCTCCCTCAGCAGGCTCCTGCGAAAGAGGCCGGGTGGTGTGCGGGCAGCGCTTTCCAACACAGGCCCTTTTGATGCAGCGGACCATTTCCTCCCTTTCCCTCCGGATAGTTCTTCCGCTTTCTGCAAACCGGTTTCGGAAAGCGAGCTGAAAAGCTCGCCCTGCCCGACCTGGAATGGCGTCGTGCTGCCCTCTAGGGAAGGCTTGCGCAGCCAATGGATCAGCTTTAGCAGGGTTGCCGTGTAGGCTTTGACCCCATCGATCCGGCAGAGGGTATCGAAATCAACCTGCAGAACCCCCGCCAAGCTTCCGAAGCGGGCCAGCAGGGAGCCGGCTAAGAGAGAGACGTCGGCTGAGGGGATGGCAAAGGTCAGGATTAGTTCCAGGATACCTGCATCCTCGCGGGCCATCCCCTCTCCGGTCAAGAAGTCCCGGCGTAGGCGCCGGCGGTGCCCTTCCTCGCTTTTCGGTCGCATGACCCCTCCATCAAAGGTGCTTACGGTAGCCCTTGGGCTCCACCCTGTTTACTATAGCGCAAGATGGATCTGGAAGGAATGAAAAAAAGCCCACAATCCACCCCGCCCATGCGCCAGGAAGGCCGGCACTGGGTGTGCCGGCCTCCTAAAGAGGGGTGTGAGTGAGGGGGAGTTGTCTATTTCCAGCGGGGGCCCATCCCGCGTCCGAAGGGGGCGAAGAAGTCGATGAGCCGTCCGAACTGGTCCACCGCTTTGGCGAAGATCTCTGGGCCGACGATTTGCTTGGCCTGTAGAGCGACGTTCACTTGAGCCTGCAATTGCTCAGCGCGAAGGGTGCTGAGGGTGGTTTGGGCGGTTTGCAGTTTGGCGGTGTCGGTGGGGTTGGCTTGGATGGCGTCGCGCAGGTCTTTCTCGGCAGTCTGCATTTGGTCGCGCAGTTGCTGCATAGAGCTGGCGGTGCTGGTGCGGAGATCCTTCAGTTGGGTGATCTGGGCATCGGTGATTCCCAGTTCAGCTTTCAGGTTGGAGAGATCGGGGCCCATCCCTTTGTCAGGGCGCTGCGGCATTGTTCCGGTGGTGGTTCCGTCTTCCATCTTGGGGAAATCAGGGGGTTCCGGTCGTTGTGGGAGAGTTCCGGTTTGGGTTCCGTCCAGGGCGTCGAGGCGACCCTCCAGGCGGTCAATACGCTCTCCCATGCGGTCCATGCGCATGCCCATCTGGTCCATGCGGTCACCGCAACCCTCAGAGCCCTTCATGCCTGGGCCCATCGGGCCGAGGGCGGCGCCTCCGGTGATCTCTTTGGCCTTCAGGGCGAAGTCGGTGTTGCTGGCGGCCAATTGATCCTCCAGGGAGAGGATCTGGCTCTGGGCTTCTTGCAGCTTGGCCGTGTCGGTGGGGTTGGCCACCAGGGCCTCCTTCAGTTGCTGTCTCGCTGTCTGCAGTTGGTCCTGGAGAGCCTTGTCACTGTCCTGCCGGCTCGTGGCCAGATCCTGAAGCTGCTGTCTCTGGGCGTCGGTCAGCGCACTGGCGGGGCTAGTAGGCTGCGGCGTCTGGTTGGCCGTTGTCGTGGGTGTGTCGGTGCTTTGGGCTTGCACTTTGGTAAGGGCCAAGGTGAGACCACCTCCGACGATGAGGCCGACAACGATCAGTCCAATAATCAATTTTTTCATTCAGTACCTCCTTTCTCTTTCTATTTCACCACATCCATGTGAAGGGGAGGGAAATGAATCGTGAAGATTCGGTAAAGATTATAGGGGACGAGGCGGGCAATCCTTTCAATTGCTATAGGAAGCGAAAAAACGTAAAAAAATGATGTGAAATGATTCAAAACGATGCCTGACCGTTATAATAGCAAGCAGAGAGGTATGGCTTTCCCCACGGGTGAAGCGATGCCAAAACGTCAGGCTTAGTCCTGGAGAAGGAGTTGTGCTCATGCTGTCGCTGATTCCCTTGAACGTGAAATGTGTCCGTTGCGGCAACTCCCTGATGGATACCGAACACAGGCTGGACAACGAGCCCTCCATCGCCCTGCGAATGCGGTTGGATGGGAAGGAGGGTTGGGTGCGCATCTCCTCGGTCTACGGCAGCTTCCTGGTGACCAGTGAGTTCCCCATCCCCCACAACGCCATGGTGGAGTTCCTTTGCCCCTACTGTCATACCTTGATGGAGAGCAACTTCACCTGCGAGGTCTGCCTGGCGCCGATGATCCCTCTCCTGCTGGAGGAAGGCAGCCGGCTCTTCATTTGTTCGCGCCGTGGCTGCCGCAAGCATTTCCTGGAGTTTGAGGACGCTGAAGTCGCGCTCAGCAGGTTCTACGGGCAATACTGCATGGATGCCAACCTGCCACCGGACCACCGCGGCGAGCTGACTGAGTTGCGAGAGGATTATGACTCTCGGACGCTGGTCACGATGGCCACCGGCACCTATCTCTACGCCTACTGCCCACACTGTCACCGCAGCCTGATCGATCGCAACACTATCGGTTTCCTCCTGGTAAACCAGGATGAGGGGGAAGGGCGGCTGGCGCTGAGCCCCTACCTGAATGTCTTCACCCACTGCTCGACCATCGAGATCCCTGAGGGAGAGCAAGTAAAGGATCTTCTCTGTCCCTCTTGCCGGCATTCCCTATTAGCTCCGGACCAGATCTGCGGTCGGTGTGAAGCCCGCACAGTGCGCATCACCGTTTCAGCCATGAAGAAGCTGATCTCCTTCTACATCTGCCTGCGCAAAGGGTGTACCTGGCATGGGATCTCCGATGAGGACACCCAAGCCATTCAGTTAGAAGACAGCGTCGAGTGGTGAGATGCATCTGATCGTCGATCGGCAAGAGTTAGCCCGAGGCAACATGATTGCCCTCACCGTGGAGGCGCCGGCCATCGCCGGCAAGATCAAGCCGGGGCAATTCGTCATCTTGCGCTTGCACGAGACCGGCGAGCGGGTTCCCCTGACCGTGGCCTACAAAGACATCCAGCACGGCACTTTGACCATCGTCTTTCAGGTGCTGGGGAAGACCACCGCCTTGCTGGGATCCTTGAAGATCGGCGATGCCATCAAGGACCTGGTCGGGCCGCTAGGCCTGGCTGACGAATTCCGGCGCCTTGGCACCATTGTCGGCATCGGCGGCGGCTCCGGCATCGCCGTGCTGCACCACTTGCTGACCGGCTATGCCGAGGCGGGAAACCGGCTGATCGGCATCATCGGCGCTCGGGAGAAGGATTTCATCATCCTGGAGGAAGAGATGCAAGTCCTCTGCGAACGCCTCCTGACCACGACCGACGATGGCAGCTACGGCATGCACGGCTTGGTGACAGACGCTCTGAAGGGATTGGTGGAGGAACAATTGGCCATCGATCTGGTGATCGCCGTGGGACCGGTCGTGATGATGCGGGCCGTTTGCCAAATGACCCGCCTCTATAAGATCCCGACCCTGGTCAGCCTGAACCCGATCATGGTCGATGGCACTGGCATGTGCGGCGCCTGCCGGGTGACAGTCGGTGGGCAGACCAAGTTTGCCTGCATTGACGGGCCGCATTTCGACGGCCATTTGGTAGACTTCGATGAGTTGATCCAGCGCAACAATATGTACACGCGGGACGAGAAGAGCTCCTTGCTCTTCTCCATCCGGGCAGGTTAGGCAGATGGTTCCCACTGCGCTGGAGTTGCCGGCCTTCTGCCCGCACTGCCACCAAAGCCTGAACATGTACGACCCGGAGGAAAATACGGTCCAGTTGCGGCTGGACCTCACCATTGGCGGGCGCCGGGGAGAACTGCTGCTGGGTCCGAAAGAGGAGGGCTGGGAACGAAAGAGCACCCTCCCTTTGGTCGAAGGAGAGGTAGCCCGGGACCTGACCTGTCCCAATTGCCAGCTTTCCCTGATCGATCCGGCCAGCCACTGCGGGGAATGCAACTCTCCGGCAGCGCGGTTGATGACCTTTTCCGGGGGGAAACTTCGTCCCCTCTACTTCTGCTCCAAGGTGGGCTGCCTCTGGCGGGGCCTGCCCAACGTGGAGACTGTTCCCGTTCAGATGGCCACTCCCCGCCAGAGAGCGCCTGAACAGGACGCGCTCTTGCGCATCCGCAATTTCCAAGAGGTTTCCTACGGCTTCAACCGGGAGCTGGCCCTGCTGGAGGCG
>JAPLHV010000080.1 GCA_026389455.1 Coprothermobacterota bacterium | reverse complement strand
TAATTGGGATCGTCCGCTTGACTTAGGGAATCGATAGTTGCTATTATGCGCAACTATGTAGAAGCCTAGTAATCAGATGATTCAACAAGACAGCCTCGTTGCCTGTAGAGCGCTGATCAGAAAGGAGCGAGATGAAAATTGAAATCTATGATCCACCCTTATGTTGTTCTACCGGACTGTGCGGACCGGTCATTGACTCCACTTTGGTGGCGGTGAGCGACGCCATCCTGTCCCTGCAAAAACAGGGGGTTGAAGTCCTCCGTTTCAACTTGGCGCAACAAACCAAGGCATATCTGGAACGCCCGGAGGTCTCAACCTTGTTGCACAGGGGTGGGAAAAAGATCCTCCCCATTACCTTGGTAGACGGAGAGGTCTTTCGCACCGGAACTTACCCAACCTACCAGGAACTCTGCCAGTCGCTGGGGATTGAACCACTGCTCAAGCGTAAACCGATGACAATCCAAATAACGGATGGAAAGGACGAGGCAAGAAATGCTTAATCTAACAGCCGCCGCTCAAGCGCGGATGAAAGGAATGATCGGGGAGAAGGAACTGGATCATCTGGGGATTCGCATCTTGGCACAGGCGGGAGGTTGTTGCGGTCCTTCCTTCGTACTCGATTATTCGGAGAAGGGGGAGCCGGGAGACGTGCCGCTGGTCCTGGAAGGACTCATGCTTTTTGTCCAACCCTCAGCTTGGGATGCCCTGGCCAGCGCAAATATCGACTACGCTGACTACCCGAGGAATGGGTTTATCATTACCGGCTTGGGGATCTCTTCCTGTGGTTAACGTGAGGAAGCTGCTACGTTTTCTTTCCTCTTTTTCTCCGGCAAAGGCGGGGCGGGGAAGACCACGATTGCCTGCGCTACGGCCATTCACCATGCTTTGGCCGGTCACCGGACCTTGATCGTCACCACCGATCCAGCCTCCAACCTAGCCGATGTTTACGAGCAGGAGATCGGGCCCCATTATGGTCCCGATCCACACCATTATTCAGAAAAGAGGTAGATAAAATGACACAGAACCAAAAACCAAGATTTTTAATGTGTATCTGCACAGGGCAATGCCCAGGATTTGCAAGCCTTAATCTTTGGGAGCTGATTAATTATGTGAGAGGTGAATTAGATGTAGAGTACGCCATAGTTCATCCTCAGCTCTGTGTTGACGACGGTGATAGGTTTATTCATGATTACATAAAGCCAGGCATAAAATATGTAATCGGCGCCTGCGATCCTAAGATGCAAAGAAAGATGTTTAAGGACGCCTTTGCCGAAGCAGGTGGAAATTATGACGAGCAGGTTGTCCCTTTAGACTTAAGAAATATGTCAACTCAAGATGCCATGAATAAAGTTAAACAGACCATAGAAAGCTTGGTTGTAAAGGTTACTTAAAGGAGGCAAGCCGATGCAGAAAGACAGATCTACATATACAGGATTACCTCGGAATGAAATAGATTGGTTCCCTAGAATCGACCAAGAAAAGTGCAAACCAGATGAATGCAACTTTCATTGTGTCACGTTCTGCTTTTTTGGTGTGTTTTCCCATAAAGGTAATGAAGTAGCGGAGGTTTCTAAGCCTTATGAATGTAATGTAGGGGATGAATCCTGTAAATTTCAATGTCCGCTGGATGCCATAAGTTTTCCTGCAAGAGAAGAATTAAAGGAAATGTTACGCAAAGTGCGTGCAAAATATCAGAATAAGGAGGCATAACCATGGGACTATTTGGCAATATTCCAAGAGAAAAAATTCCCTGGTTTCCTACTATTGAATTTGATAAATGTGTAGGCTGTAAAGAGTGTTTTAACTTCTGCCGAAACGGTGTTTATGAGTGGGACGAAGGAAATAATAGGCCCAAAATCGCCCGGCCATATCACTGTGTAGTCGGATGCTCAGCTTGCGCTAATCTCTGTAGTGGCGAGGCAATTAAATTTCCATCCAAGAAAGAGTTAATGGATGCAGTTAATAAAGGGGAGGGCGAATAAATGCGCAAGACGTTTTTGTGAGAGACGTTGCCCTGGCGGAATCGGGCGATGGTGGCGTAGTCAGGAGAGCGGTTGGCAGTGATCACCCGGAAGGCGATATCTTCCCGGCAGGCTTGGGGATCTCTTCCTGTGGTTAAACACCCTGCCGGGGGCTGAGGTGAGGAAGCTGCCATGACTTCTTTCCTCTTTTTCTCCGGCAAAGGCGGGGTGGGGAAGACTACGATTGCCTGCGCCACGGCCATTCACCATGCTTTGGCCGGTCACCGGACCTTGATCGTCACCACCGATCCGGCCTCCAACTTAGCCGATGTTTTCGAGCAGGAGATCGGACACCATGTGGTCCCGATCCGCACTATCGACCGCCTTTTTGCCATGGAGATCGACCCAGACCGGGCTACTGAGGAATACCGCGAGCGAATCATCGGACCCTTCCGGGAAGTCATGCCGGCTGATGTGGTGACTTCCCTGGAAGAGCAATTCCGCTCCCCCTGTACCACCGAGATCGCTTCTTTCGATCGATTCGTCGATTTCATGGAGGCTTCCGACTTTGAAGTGGTGATCTTTGACACTGCTCCCACCGGCCACACTATCCGTCTATTGGAGCTCCCGGTTGACTGGTCTCGGCATATTGAGGAGTCAGCGCGGGGCGCTGGTCAGACTTGCTTGGGCCCAGTGCAGGCTATTCAAGCGTCAAAAGCCAAGTACGATCGGGCTACCGCTTTGTTGCAGGATCCGAGCCGAACCACCTTTATTTTCGTCGTCCGGCCAGAGGAGCTGGCCTTGTATGAGACCGTGCGGGCAGCCCATGAACTTGAGACGATCGGCATCACTGCGCCGCAGATTATCGTCAACGGCTTGCTGCCGGAGGAGGCCTGCGACAACGATTTCTTCAGGAAGCAGCGCACTGCCCAAGAGCAAGCGCTGGTAAAGATCGAGCAGACCTTCGGCAAACCAAAGAGCGTGATGCTCCTGCATGACCAGGAGATCAAAGGGATTCCTGCTCTGCGAGAGGCAGCCCAGGAGCTCTTTGCCCATCGCCGCTTGGCTGCCCATTCAAGCAGCGTTCTTTCTTCCTCAGTTGCTCGAATGCTGCCACAGCCAAATCTAGCCCGCCTGTTTTTCCCGACTCATGGAACCAAGGCGATCTTTTTCACCGGCAAAGGGGGAGTCGGAAAAACCACTCTCTCATCTCTCGCCGCCCTTTTCCTTTCCCGCCAAGGGTTCCGCACTCTAATCGTGACCACCGATCCCGCCGCTCACCTCGGCATCGTATTCGACCGCCCGATTGGCACTGAGCCTACAGCGATCACGGAGAACCTTTTTGGAGCGATGATTGATCAGAAAACAGCTTTTCAGGAATACAAGGCTCGGGCGTTAGATGACGCTAGGGGGCAAATCTCGGACGAAATGCTCGCCGTGATGGAGGAAGAACTCAACTCCCCCTGCACTGAAGAGATGGCCATCTTCGAACGCTTTGCCCAATACTTGGAGAGCGACAGTTTCCAAATAGTAGTTTTCGACATGGCCCCTACCGGCCATACGCTGCGCCTGCTGGACCTCCCTTTCGATTATGCCAAGCAGGTGGACCTGATGGTGGCCGGCAGCGAAGCAGGGGGGATTCAACGCCAGGCAGTGTCCAACCGCTACCAAGAGCTCATCCGGCAACTGCGGGACAAGGATCATTCCGTCTTCTGCCTGGTGCTTTACCCGGAATCCACCCCTATCCTGGAATCCTACCGAGCCATGCAGGACTTGCGGGAAGCAGGCATCGAGACGCAACTGGCGATCGCCAACCGGCTTTTGCCGGAGGAGGCCTGTAGCAATGACTTTGGCCGTCGCCGCCGGCAAATGCAGGAGCGGCGCCTGGAAGAGATCGAGCGACGTTTCCAGCTTCCGCTTCTAACGTTTCCTCTACTCTCGGAGGAAATTTACGGCCTTGCCAAACTGGAAGCAGCCTTGGTCTACTTTCCCCAGGCAGCCGGCGAGTTGCAGCAGGGGAATACGAGCAGTATCAATCCTTTGCGACTCGACCAGGGGATCTCGACATCCATATCATCTCCGGAGTAGGAGGCTGGAAAACATGCAAGGCTGGACTGGCAACATTTTACGGGTTAACCTAAGCGGAAAAACGAGCAGGAAAGAAAGCTTCAGCCAATCGTTCGCTGAAAAGTGGGTGGGAGGACGCGGTCTCGCTCTCCAATCCTCTGGGACGAGCTGCAACCTGGTACAGATCCGCTGGGGTCGGATAACAAGCTGATCGTGGCTTTAGGCCCCATCGCCGGCATTCCGGCGCCCAATACCGGAAAAGCGGTGGTGGCTGCCAAATCTCCCCTTACGGGTGGGTATGGCGATGGAAACTTGGGTTCCTGGATTGCCATCCACCTGCGAAAAGCCGGGTTCGATGCATAGATCATCGAGGGAAAATCGGAGAGCCCAATCTACCTGTACATTGAAAGCGACAAGGTGGAATTCCGAGCAGCGCAGGATCCACCACATCGACCAGGCTACCGGGCGGTCCAAGCAAGGGACGACCGGCGTCCTGGCCTGGTGCAACGAAGTGGCTGCGCTGCCCGTCTGCAACATGCGCAAGACTTCTCACTCCGAGGCTTGGCGGATCGATGGCGAAAGGCTGGGCCCAATTGGAGCCCACCACAAGGAAGCCTGGGTGATCACCTACGAGATCAACCAGTTGCCCCGCGACTCCTACGCCAAGGAGAAAGCGGCCAAGGTGATCGAGTTGCAGCGCATCCGCGGCGGCCTGTTCGAATTCCTCCCGGCTTGCAGGTTTCCTTGGGTGGAGTTGGGCTGGGCGATCACCCATTACGCCGACTACTTCAACCAAGCGACCGGTCTTGCCTGGACGATGGACGATTTCTGGCGGGTCGCCGACCGCATCTACGCCCTGATGAAAGCCTTCTGGGCAAGGGAATATCCGGATTGGGATCGCAGCAAGGACTGCCCTCCTGCTGTCTGGTTTGACCCAGCCAACGCCGACCAAGAGGGTCCTATCGCCGGCAAAGTGTTGGATCGCGGCCAATATGAGCGACTGTTAGACGATTACTGCCAGCTTCGAGGCTGGGACCATCGCGGCATTCCAACCAAAGCGGCCTTTGCCGCTTTAGGCCTGGACGAGGAAGCGAATGAACTCCAAGGCTATGCCGTTCTGGAGTGAGAAAGAAAGGCAGGATGGTCGCTTCCGGGAAGTCGATCCAGGTTACGGTCAAGATCATCGGCCACTTGATCTACCAGTCGGGGTTCAGTGAAAGCGAGATCACCTTCTCGCCCCCTGCTACGCCGCGAAGACTCCTGTCGACGCTCAACCTAACCGAGGAGCGGGCAATGATCATCACCCGGAATGGAAAAGCTATCGGTCTCGATGACCCGGTGACGGATGTCGATCGTATTGTCATCGCCCCGATCTACTCTGGTGGCTAAAGATAAGATGAGGATCCTTGCGAGAGCCACCCCAGAAGGAAACCATGAATCAATTCGATTTCGATCAGACTAGCGCAACCTTCCGTTCCCTCAGCGACCCTTTGCGGTTGCGCATCTATCGCTTGGTGCTGCGCGCGCCGGGGATCTGCATCTGCGACTTGGCTGCCGTTTGCCAACAGCGCCAGTACAATATCTCGCGAGCCGTGCGCGAGCTGATCCTTGCCGGGATGGTAAAGCAGCGCAAGGAGGGACGTTGGCTGCACCTGGAGCCGTCGCAACTGCCTGATTCCGTCTCCTTTCTCCGCCTCATTGGAGAATGGCCGCTGGATTTGTTTGAAGAGGATGAAAAAGGGTTGGCCAGCTACCTTCAATCCCTTCGCGACGGCAGCCATAATTCCTGTATGATCCGCACCGGCCCTCGCATAGCAAGAATCAATCAGAACACATCAAACAACTCATCAGATAGAAGAGGCACACAGGCATGACTGCCCGTGCGAGATCCCGCCCAAGGAACGCCGGCGCTGATCTCCTTGGTGGATTTGTCTCTCTGCTTCCAACGGCGCTGCTGGGGGGCCGGCTGTCCCGAGATAGGCGATGAAACGCGTCCTTTTCCTCTGCGGGGGCAACTCCGCCCGCAGCATCCTGGCCGAGGCTCTCCTCAACGCCCGCGATGATCCGGGGTGGCATGCCTGGAGCGCTGGCGTCGAGCCAAAAGGAGTCAATCCTCTCACCCTGGTAGCCCTCCGGCAGGCAGGGATCCCCTTTGCAGGCCTTCGTTCCAAGGCAGTTCAGGAGTTCCTGGGGGAATCATTCGATGTCGTCATCACCCTCTGCCAGGCAGCCAAAGGGAACTGCCCCATATTCCCGGGATCCGGCCTGCGGCTTCACTGGGATCTTGAAGATCCGGCGGAGGCGACCGGCAGCGAGGCGGAGAGGCTGGCTGCCTTTCACCGGGTCGGGGATGAGCTGGACCAACGGATCGAGTGCTTGTTGATCTCCGGTCGACTAGGATCTCCGGTCGACTCGGGGCGGAGAGATCGCCTGATGGAGACTCCCAAATCGCGCCTGCGCCTGGAAGCGTTGATCGCCAGTCCGCCTACGAAGAAATGCGGAGAGATCGTCGTTATGCTGGAGGAACTCGTGGAGGCGTTTCCCGATCAGGTGCGCCTCGACGTTTACCTGGCCGGCGAGCAGCCGTCAGTGCAACCGACACGGGGCTACCAGAGTTTCGGAAAGTTTAAGAAGATACCCTCCGCTTTCATCAACGGCAAGGTAGTGGCTGTTCGCGAGGCGCCGGCCAAGGAATCCTTGCGGAAGACGCTGGAGGAAGAGCTGTCCCTTCACTGCGATCAGTGGTAGGCCCTGGGCATGCTTCGTAGACCTCCGGTCCGGATTGACCGGAGGTCTATTCGGGCAGGCCTAGGGGAGCGAGGTGAGTGGCTTAGAAACTGGTTGAGGGACCGGCTTTCACCGACCCCTCAACGTAGAAACCACTGGATCAAAGGCTACGGGGAGGTCGGCAGCCAGCTTACTCCATCTTCTGATGTGAGGGTGAGACCGTTCTTTCCCAGCGCTATCCAGGATGTATCGACGCGGGCCACCGCCAGCAGGTCCTCGCCGGTTCCGCTGGAGACGGCCTGCCAGGTCGCCCCGTCAGAGGAGCGGAGGAGGGCGCCGCCCTTGCCGACAGCTAAAGAGAGGCCATTTGCGCTCGCTATGCCGGAAAGGTTGACTGTTGTCCCGGAACTTTGCGCAACCCATTCAATCCCGTCCGGCGAGTTGAGAATGACCCCGCCGTCCCCGGCAGCCAGCCAGGAGGAGCCATTCCAGGCCACTGCCCGTAAAGTAGTGGTGATCAAGGTGCTGGACTTGACCCAGGTCTCCCCATCGAGGGAGGTCACTGCAACCCCTTCCTCTCCAACCGCCAGGAAAATCCCGTTGCCATAGGTGACAGCGCGAAGGCTTAGTTGAGTGGGGGAGGCGCCAGTGGTCCAGGTCTCCCCATCAGGAGAGGCGATGATCAGGCCGCCGTCTCCTACCATCACGAAAAGCTCGTCGCCATAGGTGACGCTTCGCAGAAAAGCGGCAGTGGTCACGCTTACCGTTTTCCAGCGCTGTCCGTCTGAGGAAACCAGCGCTGTGCCGGAAGCGCCTACAGCCACGGCGAGATCCGGTCCCCAAACTACGCTGCGCAAGAAAGCCGAGGCGCCGGAACGCACAGCGTTCCAGGTGAGGCCGTCCTCACAGAAGAGAATGGTTCCATTGTCTCCCACCAGAGTGCGGTGGGTGTCATCCCAGGCAATGGCGTAGAGGTCTTGCCCCACGCTTTGCACATTCCATTCCGCCCCGTCCGAGGAAGTAGCGCGAATGCCGTTCTCTCCCACGACCACCCAGAGATCATTGGCGAAGGCCAGCCCATGAAAGACCCCGGGGGGAAGGGCGCCGCCGGATCTCCAACGTTTCCCGTCCGAGGAGCTCAGGATGGTTCCTCCCTGCCCCAAGGCCATCAAGAGATCTTCAGTGTTGACGAGGGTCACCAGGTTCTCGGTGGTATTGGAGGACAAGGCTTGCCAGGTTACGCTGTCTACGGAGGTGAGCAGGGTTCCTCCGTTGCCCATCGCCAGGAAGGAGCCGGATGGGATTCTCTCCCGAAAAGCGGCTGCCCGCAGGTCTTGGGTGGTTCCGGAGGAGCGGGCAGTCCAATGGGTCCCGTCCGGAGAGGTCAACAAGGCGCCATCCTCTCCCACCGCCAGATAGGTTTTCGTCTCGAAACTGCGTGACCCGTAAGCGACCCCCAGCAAACGCGTCTTCACGCTGCTGGCCTGGGGAGTCCACTCGATCCCATCGGGCGAAGTGAGGATCAGCCCGCCGTCCCCAACAATCAGCCACAGGCCGCCACCATAGGCGACCCCGTTCAGGTTGCTCTGGGTTCCGGTCTCTCGCCCGGTCCAGTTGTTGCCGTCCGGGGAGGTCCAACAGACGCCGTTCTCTCCCACGACCACGAAGAGGTTCGGGGTTGAGGTCGAGGTCACCGCGCGAAGGCGATTTCCTCCCGGGATAGTGGAGGACTTCCAGTCCTCGCCGTCGCTGGAACGCAACAAGGTTCCTCCCGAGCTCACAGCCAGGAAAGAGGAACCCTGCGCAGTGATGGACAGCCAGTCGGTTGAATCCTCATTGCCGGTTGTACTTGTCGCGGTAATGGTGGTGAGTTCGGAAGGCGCCGTCCCAATGATCACTTGGCCTTTTTCCTGATCCCAAGTCACTTCTTTGCCCAGAGCCTCGGCTACTGCTCGCAGGGGGACGAAGGTGCGATCCTGGTAGAGGAAGGGTTCCACCTCGGTGGCCACGGTCTTCCCATCCACCACGATAGAGATGTCCCGGTATTGCACCTCGATTTGCTGGCTGCCCGCACTGGCTGCGGCGGAGGCGCCCAAACCGAGCACAATTCCTACGACCAGGATCCAGGTGAAGATTCTTTTCTGCATTTGTTCTATCTCCTTTGCGCTTTATTCGTAGCGCAGGGCGTCGATCGGGTTCAAGCTGGCCGCCCGTCGAGCGGGGTAGTAGCCGAAGAAGACTCCCACTGCGAGGGAAAAGATGAAGCCCAGCAAGACCGAATTGGTGTCCACCAAAGTGGTCAACCCTCCCAGCCATCCGATCAGGGTAGACCCCACATAGCCAAGGACAATGCCGAGCGCGCCGCCTACTACTGACAACATGATGGCTTCCACCAGGAACTGGGTGGTGATGGTGGAGGAACGGGCGCCAATGGCTTTGCGCAGCCCGATCTCGCGGGTGCGTTCGCTGACTGAGACGAGCATGATGTTCATGATGCCGATCCCGCCTACCAAGAGGGAGATGCCGGCGATTCCGGCCAGAAGAGTGGTAAACGTTCCGATCACCGAGCTGAGGGTGCCCAGCATCTCTTCCTGGTTGAGGATGGTGAAGTCGCTGGTTTTGCCGGTGGCAATATTGTGCCGCCGCCGCAGTGTGTCGGTAGCCAGGGTGGTGACTTGGTCCATCTGGTCCGATGAGGTGACCTGGAGGTCGATGCCGCTGAGGGTCTTGCTTCCGAAGATCAGTTTTTGCGCGGTGGTGATCGGGATGATGGCTTGGTCATCCTGGTTGTTGAAGCCCGATCCTCCCTTGGAGGCCAGTATGCCGATGACGCGGAAGAAACCCTTGGTCTGGTTGCTTACCACTTGTACCGTTTTACCCAGTGCGCTCCCGTCGGGGAAAAGAGTCTCGGCCACAGTTGGACCCAAGACGATCACTTTATCCCACCGATCGATCTCGTTCTGGTTGAAGAAAATACCCTGTTCCACGCTCACATTCAGCGTGGCCGGATAGTCTACCGTAGTGCCGATCACTTGGGAGTTGGTGTTGAGACTGCCGGCGATCAGTTGGCAGCCACGGCTGGTTATCGGGACGGACATGGCAACCCCGGCAACCTCGCGCAGGGCATCGGCGTCGGCGATGGTCAGGCTTCCTGAGGCGTTCCCGGTGGCGATATTGCCCTCCCGGATTCGACTAGGTGAAACCATCAGGAGGTTGGTCCCGAGCCCTTCGATGCGGCTGGTAACCGAGAGCTGGGTGCCCGCGCCAATAGACAGCATCATGATCACCGCGCTGACGCCGATGATTACCCCCAGCATGGTCAGGAAAGCCCGGCCCTTGTTGTGGGAGAGGGCTCGCCAGGCCATCTGAACGCTACGCCACAGCGACATGGGTTTGCTCCTGGGGGGTTGCCGCAGCTACCAGTTTCCTGGCATCGAGCGGATCGGCTACTGATTCATCGAAGACCAATAAGCCGTCGCGCAGGCGTACAACGCGCTGGGCATGTTGCCCGATCTCCATCTCGTGGGTGATCAAAACCAGCGTCCCACCCTGGCGATGGACGGTCTGCAAGAGAGACATGATTTCCTGGGAGGCGCGGGTGTCCAGGTTGCCGGTAGGCTCGTCGGCCAGGATCAGGGAGGGGTGGGTGACCAAGGCCCGGGCGATGGCCACGCGCTGTTGCTGGCCGATGGAGAGCTCATTGGGTCGGTGGTGCAGGCGGTCGGACAATCCTACCCATTCCAACGCTTCTTCGGCCCGTTTGCGGGCATTGGGCACACCCTGGTAGTTGAGAGGAAGCTCCACATTCTCCAGGGCGGTGGTGCGAGGAAGCAGGTTGAAGCTCTGGAAGATGAAGCCGATCTTGCCAGCGCGAAGGTCAGCCAGTTGGTTCGAGCTCATTCGGCTCACTTCGGATCCGCTCAAGCGATACGTTCCGGAGGTGGGAACATCCAAACAGCCGATGATATTCATCAAGGTGGACTTCCCCGAGCCGGAAGGGCCCATGATGGCGACAAACTCACCTTCCTCAACTTGAAGGTCGATCCCTCGCAGGGCGGACACTTCGGTAGCTGCGCCTAACTTGTACTTCTTGACGAGCTGGCAGGTTTCGATGACCGTACTCATTAATCGCCGCCTCTTCCGCCTTGGCCCGGTGGGGGGCCGTTTCCCCCGACGCCGGGAAGATCTATTATCATACCTCCGATACCGGCCCCGAGAGGCCCTTCGCTGCTGCTGGCGACAGAAGTGGAAGAAGCGGAGAAGGTAGCAGCGATCCGGTCGTTTTCCTTCAAGCCGCTCTTGACTTCCGCCATGTCCACATCCTGGATCCCCAACTGGATCATCGTTGGCATGGCGCCGGAGGGGGTTTGAACCATCACCAGGTTGCGATTCCCCACCGTCTGGATGGCGGAACGAGGAATGACCAAGACGTTCTCCGCTTGGGCGGTGATCACCGCTACTTCCACTGTCATCCCCTGGCGCAACTGCTTTGCGGTTGTGCCAGAGGTGGTGAAGTTGGCCTGATAGTTGACCACTCCTTGCGATGAGGTGGCAAAGGGGCTCAGCGAGGTAAGGGTGGCTGAGATGTCCTGACCCGAGAGGGCGTCGCAGGTAACGATGGCAGTCATCCCGGCGCGCAGCTCAGCTACGCTTACCTCGGGGACGCTGGCCACGATCTCCAAGGAATCGGCGCCGACCAAGACCACGGCCGCCCCGCTTGTTGAGATGGAATTACCCACCACAGCATTGATGACACTGACGGTGCCGGCGATAGGCGCTTTGAGGACCGCTTCCGCTTGCTGGTCGAGCAACTTCTGCAGGCTCAGTTGGGACTGTTCAATCGATTTCTGCTGCAGCTCGATGGAGAGCGCGGAAGTAGTGATCATCGCCTGATCCAATTGGAGCTGGGCCTGCTGGATGGAAACCTGGGCGCTGCGCACCTGGTTGTCGGCGGAAGCGAGGGAGTCCTGGTTGGAGAGCTGGCGCGCTTCCAGCGATTTCTCCGCATCGATGACACCCTGCTCCGCATCGGCTACGGCCTGCTCGGCGTTGTCCACCTTGGTTTGGATCGACTGGAGGGATTGTTGATAGCTAAGTTGCTGTGCTTCCAGTTGTTGCTCGGCAGAGGCAAGGTTGCGCTCGGCAGTTTTCTTACCGGCTGCATCCATCACTTCATCCAGATCTTGCTGGGCATTGTCCACTGAGGTTTGGGCGTTTTGCAGGGCCATCTCCGCGCTCGTTGTGCTCAACTCCACTTCGTCAAGGGCCGATTGAAGGTTGGCCTTGGCCCGCTCTACGGATCGTTCCGAGTTCTGCACGGTCCTTTCAGCGTTCTCCAGGGAGAGAGCTGTCGATGCGATCACCCTTTCGCGGCTGGCTTCGGCTTGCACCAGGTCGGTCTTGGCTTTTTCCAAAGAGAAGCGCACGCTGGCCAGGTCGCTGTCGGAGGGAGGTTCCTGCAGTTCCTGGAGTTTCAATTGAGCGGTCTCCAGGGAGAGACGAGCCATCTCGATCTCCGAATCCATGCTGCTCAAGTCTAAACGCAGCAGCTCATCTCCGACTGCTACCGTCTGCCCTACTTTGACGGCAATGGAGGCCACCTGCCCGGAAGCTTTGGCCGGAACATTGACCTGATCCTTCAGGGCGACCGTGCCGGAGAGTGAGGTGGATTGGCTGATGGTCCCCTTCTTCACTGCCACCAGGGTGGTCTGTCCCTGAGTATTCTGGCTGGTCAACCTCGGACGGATCCAGAACCAATAAGCGGCGCCTCCCGCCAGCGCAAGAACCAAGACAATAACTACCACTTTCTGCCATGTACGCAACGATCATCACTCCTATCTTAGGGTTAAACCCTCTTTTCTGAGGCGCTGAGAGTTCGTACCCGGCTGGGTCATACTTCCCTGAGCTCGCAGCGCCATCCTCATCAAAGCAGGGTGATGTCAAACAACAGCAAAGGGTAGATGAAGCGCGTGTAAAGATTCTCTGGTTCCTTCTCATTTCAAGTGGGCATCCTACCAGCTTGCAGCTAGACAGCCCCCGGCAGCTAGACAGCCCCCGGCAGCTAGACAGCCCTCGGCAGCTAGACAGCCCCCGGCAGCTAGACAGCCCCCGGCAGCTAGACAGCCCCCGGCAGGGTGTTCTGTGTCGAAGTGGGGCAGATAGGCGCGGGAGTGTCACCCTCGGGCTGGTTGCTCTCCAGAGCGGTTGGTTTCCGTCTTGTTACTGCAGATGCCGCACTGGGGCGCCGCGGTCCCAGGAAAGCCGACAATCCCAGGAACGGTCTCAATCCCAGGAACGGTCCCGATCCCAGATTTGCCGCACTGGGGCGCCGAGGTTCCAGGGATAGTCAAGCCCTTTTACTCTTGGGGTCTCATCGACCCCGATATGGTTTACACCGGAATGGTCCTCGTAGGGGCGGGTTTCAAACCCGCCCACGCCCGGGCTGTCTCGGCATAGTGGCGCCTCATTCTCCCAGGACACCCTGCCGGGGGCTGTCGAGCTACAGCGGGCTATCGAGCTGCCGCAAGTTGACTTGTTGTCATCAGCCTTGATGATCCCAAAGACCTTATTTCTAGACATGCTGCCGCAGGCTGTTCTGTAGACATGCTGCCGCAGGCTGTTCTGTACCCACACCATTTGAAAAAGAGCCAATCAAAGCAAGCCGCTTCCCTTGAAACTGAAAATATCCTCCTCATTCTTCCCCACCACGATATGGTCCAACACTTTGATCCCCACCAGTTGACAGACCTCAGCGAGAGAGCGCGTCAGAGAGATGTCCTCCGCCGAGGGTTGGGGGTCGCCGGAGGGGTGGTTATGCACTAGGATCAAGGCGAGGGCTGAACGTTGGCTGGCCTCGCGGATCACCTCGGCTGGGTCAACCAGGCTGGCGTTGACAGTCCCTTCGCTTAGTTTTTTGCGATCGATAGGTTGGTTCTTCCCGTTCAGGAAGATGACGTGGAAGGATTCCTTGCGGGCGTCCCGCAAGTGAGGGGCATACCACCCGGCCACATAGCGGGCGGCGTCCTGGGGGCTCTTAATGTGCATGAGGAGGGGCGCCCTCTCGCTGGAGAGACGTTTGCCCAGCTCGAAGGCTGCCTGGATCTGCGCCGCCTTGGCCAAGCCGATCCCCCGTATTTTACACAGTTCACGCAAAGGCGCATCATCCAAAGCTCGTAAAGAGCCATAGCGCGTCAAGATCTGCTGGGCGAGTTCCTCTGCGCTCGTCCCGTCACGGCCGGTTCTCAGCAGGATGGCCAGCAGCTTCGCCAAGGGTAGGGCCGGCGCGCCTTTGGCCATCAACAACTCGCGCGGCCGTTCTTCTTTCACCCATTCGCGGATTGGTTTGCTGTCTTTCAGTTCTCCCCGCCTCCGCTTGATTTCGGTGCGTGCTTCGGAGATGTCTTGGAAACGGGCGGTCAATGCTTCCCGGATCATCTCTAAGGATTCTGCGTTCAGCAGGGGCATTCCTGGGCGCAGAAAAAGGTTGCCAAGGCTGCTCAGATAGGGGTAACTGCCACTCTCCGCCAACAAGTCCAGTACATCGCGCTCAGCCATTTGATTGATTCCTTTCCACGAGTGTACACAGAACACGCTGCCGCGGGCTATTGTGCTGCCGCGGGCTATTGTGCTGCCGCGGGCTATTGTGCTGCCGCGGGCTATTGTGCTGCCGCGGGCTATTGTGCTGCCGCGGGCTATTGTGCTGCCGCGGGCTGTTTTGTTCTGCTGCACCCCCCTTATGATAGCGCGAAACGCAGATCGCCGGAGTGCCGAATCTGCACTCCGGCGTCAAACTGCAATGTTTATTCTCCAGCGCGCAGTGATGAAAGCCTCCGGCAACCCCAAGCATCTGCTATTCTACAAGGGAAGGCCAGCGATGGTATGTCATTCAGATTTAAGGAGGGTATAGAGATGAAGCGATGGTTGGTTTTTCTGTTGGTTGCATGTTGCTTCTTGCCGTCGGGAGGCGCGTGGGCGGAAGGGTTGGACAAAGGCAGCCCACCTGCGCTCAGCGCGGCTCGCTACCAGATTCCCTACTGCGCGGTGCGTGGAGGGATCTCTTTCTCCGGCTCTTACGCGGCCGACCTCAGCACTGCCTACGTGCATGCCGGCAACTTCAATCGACGCGATTTCTTGGCATGCTTCAGCATGGATGCAATGGTGCAGGGTGGAAAAGTCACCTACCTCTCCCTGATCCTTTATCAAGGGATGAGCTCAACATTGGCGCAGCGTTTCCTCTACTTTCTGCCGGCAAATAGGTATGCAGGTTTCGAGGGGCAGGGGACGGGGATTCGGATTGACCAGTTGGATACCTGGGGGCACGACTTCCTGGGAGGAATACTGGAAGACTTCTGGCCGATGCCGGTAGCCTACGAGCAAAACCCATTCTGGCCCTTGATGATGCTTTTCTCCCCCCTGATCAGCCAAACCGGCCAGTACCGTCCGCTCGCCGAGGTTGATTGCAAAGAAATCAGCGGACAGTTGCAGGCTGTGTTGCCGGTGACCCTGGCCGTGGGGACTTCCTCGTTCGAGTTCGGTGGAACCAAGCTGGGACAGTGTTGCCGCCTTTCTGCCTGGGGGTGGGGCGCCACAGTGGGTGTGCAGGCCAATGACAGGATCCGCCAATTCTTCTCCGACCATGGCTGGATACCGGTACTGCGGCTTTTTGCGGACGGGAGGTTCGGCGCCATAGCCGGCTACCGGCAGGGGAAGAAGCTGGCGGTGGTGGAACTGATGGTGGAACCGATAGCCAACCTGGTGGACAACCCGGATATTCCGATTGAAATGCTGGAGATCCCCGATGAGAAGATGCATTACGAGTTGACCATCTCCATAGCAGAGCTTCCATAGCCTAGCGGATACGCAGCGCGGGCCACTTCGCTTCGAGGTTGAGTGATCAGCCTGCGTAGGGGCGACGCCTGCGTCGTCCCACCTGACCTACGTCAGCGCATCCTGCTATTCACTGCTTGCCTATAGGGCGGGGCCGCCGTATCGAGGCGGCGGTGGCTGGATGAAAGCCGAGGCACTGGTAGAAGGGCAAGAGGGGTGGGTCACAGAGAAGATCAACCATTCTCAAGCCCTCTAGTTTCACCAGCATGCGCCGCACTAACTCCCGGCCGATCCCCTGTTTTTGATAAAGGGGAAGCACTTCGAGCAAGGGGACATAGGCACTGAGGAGGCCGTCTGACAGCGCCGTAATGAAGCCTGCGACTCTTCCGCTTTCTCGGTCTATTGCCAAGAGGAAGTGGCTGCTTCTGGCCAGTAGACTGATGTGCTCGGCAGGGGTCAGGGGATACTGCCAGCCAACGAAGAAGCCTTCCAACTGTTCCACGCAGATTCCATCCAACGAATCACAGTAGTCGATCAAGGAGCCCTCCTTTATCCGGGATATTCTCCCGATCATCGTATCTGCGACTCCTTGGGTCAATGACGACGAAACGCCACTGGGCGTTGTGGAGAGCTCGGTTCCTCCGCAGAGGAGTTGGTGCATTCCGGGGCGTTCAAGGCTGAAGTGACGAGAGAGAGTGCTATACTTGGCCAAATTCATTCGGAGGCGCCTATCATGAAACATCTTGTCTCCACCCTACTTGGGGTATTGCTCGTGGTTTCGTTATTGATTCCGGCTGGAGCCCCCCTTCCAGTCCAAGCCGAGAGCGCCGGGGCCATCGATCTGGTCTTTTGCATCGACACCACCAGCTCGATGGATGACTACATTCAGCAGGTGAAAGACCAGGCTGTCATGATCATCAATACGCTCGCAGCACAGACTTCGGATTTTCGGATCGGTTTAGTCGGTTTCCGCGACATTGGATCGAATCCACCGGACGATCCCATCTTCCAGGACTACCCCTTCACTAGCGATGTGAACGCGATCATCGCCAACATCAACGCCCTGACCACTGACGGGGGAGGCGATGGGCCGGAGGCGGTCTATGAAGCCCTATTGCGCGCCATGGACAATGTCACGCTTGGACCTTGGCGCAACGGCGTGGGGAAGATTATCATCCTGATGGGCGATGCGGAACCGCACGAGAAGGGTGACATCGCTGAGGATGGCGCCTCTCCTTACCTCTATACCGTATCGGACGTAGCCACTGTCGCCCAAAACCTGGATCCGGCGCACATCTTCCCAGTGCTGACCGGGGGATTCAGCGATGCAGCCAAGGAATCCTTCACGCAACTGGCCACCTTGACCGGAGGTCAAGTGTTCACTGCCGATGAGGCATCCAAGGTGCCGGAGGTGATCGCCTCGGTGATCTCCACCGCCGTGGCTGTAGTTAGCCGTGTGTTTCCGGACATTTCTGGCCACTGGGCGCAGGTCGAACTGGAAAAGCTAAGCAAGATCGGCATCTTGAAGGGCTTTCCCGACGGCCTCTTTAAGCCGGACCAGGACATCACGCGGGCTCAGTTCGCCAAGGTGATCACCATTGCCCTGCGCATCCCCGAGGCGAAACCCGCATCGCCCACCTTCCCTGACGTGCCGGCCAATCACTGGGCTTTCGGCTATATCGAGGCAGCAGCCGGCCGTGGGCTGTTGCAAGGGTTCCCAGATGGTCGTTTTCATCCTGAGGATCCGGTCAGCAAACCTCAGATTGCCAAGATCATCTCTCAGGAGAATGGATGGACGGCAAGCCCTGCCACACCGAGTTTCAGCGACATCGGAAAAGACAATTGGGCTTTCTCCTTCGTGGAAGGCAACCTGAAGATGGGCATACTGCGCAAACCCGATCCGCACATCAATCAGTCTGATACCACCTTCGGCGATGTGCCTGCCACACGCGCGCAAGCTTGCGTGCTGGTTTATCGAATGATGGAAGCGACCGGCGCTTTCGAGACGGCGCCACCAACACCATCCCCAACTGCTACTGTCCTCCGCATCACTGAGGCCAAGATCTGCACCCAGTTGGACGCCGACAACCAGCCGGTCGACCCGGGCGCCTCCTTCTCTGCCAGCACAACCTCCAAACTCTACTGTTGGCTCGCCTATACAGGCGCGATCCCCAACAAGTCAGAGTTGACCGTTCATTGGTACTACGCAGGTGAGCAAATCACCGAGCCGACTACCGTGCAAGCCAAGCAAGCCAACGGCACGGCTGCCTTCCACATCGAGATGGCTGACGCAGGCAGCACCTTCCCCGCGGGCGAATACAAAGCGGAGCTGTACGCGGGCAGCACGCTGGCAATCACCGTGCCCTTTACCCTCAACTGAGGGCTTGACTGCTCGCCAGATCCCTTAAGGGGTGCTTCCTGTTTCAATCAGGGTTGTTGCCGGCAGTACGCCGAAGGCTTCCTTCAGCGTGCGCAACCGTTCCGATGATTGCCAGATGCGAGTCGAGGAGATCTTTCCGGACCGCACCTCCTGATAGATTACCTCGACGGCCTGGTAAGCGGCGCGGTCATCGTAGCATCTAATGGGGACAGATTTAAATCTGTCCCCATTAGATGCTGGCTGGGGGAAAAGACTTCAACCGTTGGGGATATTTTCTGTGCTGTCTCCCGTTACCGAGGGGAGATCGCAGAGGACAGCACAGGTTAGGCTCGTTGGGCTTGGCTCACCCATCCGGCTGCGATGATTGAAGGAACAGCCGGATGAAAGGCCTGCTTGCCGCAAGGTCTGCCATTCAATCAGTTGTCGTAATGGACGCGAATGGGACCAACGATTGAATTGAAGAGCAGATCGCTGTTATCCAGATACTGCAGGATTGCGTAGGCCCCGTTTCCGAAATTCGAGTTGCCGAAGATCGTCTGATGGACGGTGCTGCCTGTATTCCAATCGAGTCCGAGCACTTCCCAGCCGCCTGGCTGCCTATAGCCATTGATCAGAACCATATTGCCCGACTGGCTGTGGACTGGAACCATGCTCGTCGATGAGACATCCGATCGTGTCCATGTGGAAGACCATTCGTGCGTTGACGAGTTCCATTGAAAGCGCTCGGCGCCATAACAAGTAGGATAGGCTGGACCCATGAGCGAGACCTGAACAGTCTTGTTTGTGCCCTGAATATCGCTGCTGACGGTTTCCGGGATGTTATTCACCACAAAAGCCCCATATCCGGATACGACCACAGACTGCTCCGACTGTATCCACTCTGGCAGGGTTGTAAAGCCGCAAGTTGCCGCGATCTGCCCCGCGATGCGTATTGATGCCGCGCCCGCTTTCTGGACGAATCCCTCGGGGATTTGGTCGCGCCAGAATGCCACCAGTTTCATCTGCTTGGCGCCATCCGTGATAACCACGAGCTTGTCAGGGTCGTTGCCGAAGCCCATCAGCGTCGGCGTGGATCCTGTGCCATTGCTGACCTTGATAATAGGAGGCTGCACCGAGTAGTCGTATGGGCTCGACCAGGCGCCATCGCTTTCCTTGTCGGATAGAGTGGTTCCAGTCCAAACTAGCTTGCGCATGATGGTATTGCTCGCCACATAAATACCGTTTTTTTCATCCAAGGCAATCGAGTTGCTCACGTACTCACCTTCAGCAAACCGGTAGAAAGATTTAGAGGCGAGGTTGAGATCGCGGTCGATGACTGTCATTCCATTGCTGAAAGCGATAATCAGATGGCCGTCATAGGTCATGGAAAGGCCGAAAAGCCGCGTGTTTGGCAGTGGAGCAGGGTTATTGCCTTGAATCGCAGCGACTACGCCTTCGATTTTATAGCGGATCGTGATGCCCGCGGAGGGGTTGCTCGGATCGCTCAAGGCAAATCCGTAGAGGGTATCGGCGTAATTGGTATAGAGCACGTTATCCTTATCAACCAGGACATATATCCCATTGCCATAACGGGTTGCGTAGTTGTCACCGAGGAAACTTTTCAGGGAACTGTCCATCGAGGTCGGGGTCATTCCCACCGCAGACGAGTTGCCAAAGAGTCGGAAGTTTTCATCCGCAATAGCTGGGTAAGAATTGTTGGATGCCGTAGCGAGGGCCTCGAATTTTGTCACCGCGGTAAACTGGCCGGAGGCTTTGTTTACGTAGCTGACGCGATCGGAACCTACTTGCCACATAAAATTCTGGTCAGTGGAGGCAAGCGTGATGATGTTGATCAGGCCGCCATAGCAAATTGGTTTGGTCGACAGGTCGATGGTGTAAACATTGCGGGGAGGGCCGTAGGGTGTTGAATCGCTTTGGGAAGAGTCAAAATGGGTGATGCCGTACAGGGAAGATGACAAGTACGGGTTGGTAACCGGTCCGCTCTTCACCGAAGTGTTCCCGCCCCCGCTCGACGAACAACCAACCAATATCAAGAGCAAGGCGATACTCACAGAAACCCTATAAATTGAAGTCCTTAATGCTGAAGCCGATCTTACTTTCATTTAGTTTTCCTCCATTGATAAAGAATTGCTTCCAACGAATTGAAGTATAGGAAGGCTGTCTGTACTCGTCAAGAGATATTCCGCACCGAAAAACAAGGGTGGGCGATGCGTGACCGGCAATCTCAGGAGTGGTCTTGGTTCCAGGGACGGTCATGTTCCGAGCTTTGCCGCACTGGGGCGCCACGGTCCCATCCCAGGGACATGATATTCGCTGCAGTGGTTCTCGTTGGGGCGGGTTTCAAACCCGCCCAGGCACGAGCGGTCTCAGCATGGCGTTGCCTCATTCTCCAGGACACCCTGCCGGGGGCTGATTAGCTGCCGGGGGCTGATCAGCGGCTGGAGGCTGATGAGCTGCCGGGGGCTATCAAGTGATCAAGTGGTTTAGTGGTTAAGTGGTTTAGTGGTCTAGTGATTAAGTGGTTTAGTGGTTTAGTGATTAAGTGGTCTAGTAGTTTAGTAACTACTTAATTACTTAATTACTTACCTACTTAATTACTTAATTATTCATGCTGCCGCAGGCTGTTCTGTACCCACTCATCTTGAGAAAGAGCCATGAAAGTAGATATCCTGTCGCAGGCGGGTTAACTATTGCAAAACGAACAGGCCTTTGGCGCCACGGCTTTTCGCATCGAGATGGCGGAGACGGGCAGCGCTTTCCCGGACGGGGAATGCCAGGCGGAGTTGGAAAGGACGTGCTGACGCAAGTTCTTTACAGCTATAGCGCATTGGCAAACACCGTGCCGTGTACCCTCAACTGAGGGTTTGACTGTTCGCCGGATCCCTTAGGGGCTACTTCCTGTTTCAACCAAGGTTGTTGGCGGCAGTACGCCGAAGGCTTCCTTCAGCGTGCGCAACCGTTCCGATGATTGCCAGATGCGAGTTGAGGAGATCCTTCCGGACCGCACCGCCTGATAGATCGCCTCAGCAGCACGGTAAGCGGCGCTGTCATCGTAGAGGGAACCGTTATTGGAAAGGATCAGCAGATCGCAGCCGGCGTTGACCGCCCTTATCAAGGCTTCCTCGAAGCCGAAATTCTGGGTGATGGCGCCCATCTCCAGATCATCCGAGACCACCGGCCCTTTGAACTGGAACTGCTCGCGCAGGATGGGGCCGATGAAGCGAGTGGAGAGGGTGGCCGGGTAATCCGGGTCAACGGAGCGATTGATGACGTGAGCAGTCATCACCATATCGACCAAGCCTCGCGAGATCAAGTCGCGGTAGGGGATCAGTTCGCGCGTGGTCCAGCTTGAAGTGACATCCACCAAGCCCAAGTGGCTGTCGTCGGCTGAGCTGCCGTGCCCGGGAAAATGCTTCAGGCTGGTGGCGATGCGCTGACTGTGCATCCCCTCAATGAAAGCGGCAGCACAGGCCGTCACCTGATCAGGATCGGCGGAGAAAGAGCGCCCCAGCGCGCCGATTACCGGGTTTTGGGGGTTCACGTTGACGTCTACGACGGGGGCGAAGTCGAGGTTGAAGCCGAGATTGGCCAGCTCGCCGGCCAGCTTGTCAGCGATCTCCCGCGTAGCCACCGGCCCCATCTGGCCCATCTCTTCAGCGCTGGGGATCTCCAGAAAACCGTACTTCGCTTTCAAGCGGTTAACCTTGCCGCCCTCAGCATCGACGGCGACCCACAACGAGGTGGGGGACCAACGCTGCAGGTCGGCGATCAGCTTGCGCGTTTGAGCCGGGTCGACGATGTTGCGTGGGATGGTCCGTCCCGAGGGGACGTCAATGTCGAAGAGGATCACTCCGCCGAGATTGAGATCACGAATCGCAGCGACAATGGTGGAAGTCTGGCTCGCCTCGGCGCCGCGAAAGCCGACCAAGAGCATCTGGCCGATGCGCTGGCGCAGCTCGGCCGTTGTCATGTTCGGTCGTCCCAGCCAGAGGATGAAGAGGGCGATACCGGCAACCGCTAGAACCAAGATCGCCACGATTAACACTGTGGAACGCTGTTTCATATTCCTCCTATTTGAATGTATGGACCAGGACTGCCTTCTTCAAAGGGGGACGAGGACTCCTTGGCCAAGAGGAAGCGAGCGAAAGCTTAGACTTCCTGCGAGTCGCTCAAGGGGAGGCGCACCGTGACCCGACATCCTTTCCCTGGTTCGCTGTCCAGTTCTATGCTGCCACCGTGCGCTTCCGTGATGAGGCGGGCTACGTAGAGTCCCAGTCCGGTTCCCTGGATTCCCGCTTTGACGGCCTCGGGCGAGCGATAGAAGGGCTCAAAGATCAAAGGAAGAACTTTCGGGTCAAATCCCACCCCCTCATCTTCCACCTGCAGCAAAGCGTTTTCTCCCTCTTGCTGCAAGCTGACCCTGACCATGCCGCCAGGCTTGGAGAACTTCACGGCGTTGGTCAGCAAGTTCTGCGCCAACCGCGGAAAAGCCTCGGTATCCAAAGGCAGGAGAGGCAAAGGCTCTGCTTGCAGGTCGATCTTCACGCGCAGGCTCGATGCGTAGGGAGTCAATTCCTCGATCGTATGTCGAACGATGGCGATCAAGTCGGCGGGCGCTCGCACCAGCTTCATCCCCATGTGCTTTGGCCGCTGGCTGTCAACCAAGTTCTCAATGATCTGGCGAAGGCGCAAGAGGTTTCGCTGCCACACTTCCTCAAGCTCCACAAAGCGCTCTGTGCGGACTCCGCTGGGTAAAGCGCGAAGCGTTTCCTGGGCGGCGCTCATCACCAAAAGGGGCGTTTTCAGCTCATGGGAAACAGCGAAAAGGAAGTCGGCCCGCGCTTTCTCCATAATGCGTTCCAGCTCTCTGCGTTCGGTGACATCACGAACAATGGCTTGCACCAACCGCTTCTCGCCAGTCTGGATTAGATTCAAGGAGATCTCCGCGTCAAAGAGTACACCGTCGGGGCGGAGGTGCTGCCATTCAAAGACCTGGGGGTTTCCTGCCAGCGCCGCTCGAATCTTCCCTGCGGCGCCATCTTGGGAGAGATTTCCATCAGGCTGCCGTTCCGGCGAGAATTCCGCCGGGGTGTGGCCGATGATCTCGGAGTATTCACAGCCGTACATCTGCAGGGCCCGTTCATTGCAATCCAGAAAGCGATTTCCATCCATCAGGAAGATGGCATCGTTGGCTGCCTCGAAGAGGGCGCGGTAGCGCGTTTCGCTGGCTCGCAAGGCTTCTTCGGCGCGCTTCTCCTCGGTGATATCGACGAACGAGCCGACCGCCCCTCTTGGTTGCCCAGCGGCATCGAGAAGGGGAGATGCGTTGCCCAGAAGAGTGCGGGCGGTTCCATCGGGGAAAACGATGTCGTACTCGTAGGAACGGACCTCTACTCCCGTTTGAGCCGCCGTCTGAACCGGCAACTGATCTGGAGGAAGCTCACGGCCGTCCTTCATCAAGCGGAATCCACTGGGTCGTTTGTCAACGGGCGTCGACAGGGAGACGTTCGATCCTTGGATTAAGTGCAACTGCTCATAGGTGAAGCGATTCCCGGTCATCTGCAGACAGCTCCGATCGTGGGCGATCAGGATCGCCACCGGCACCGATTCCAGGATCGCATCCAGCTCCTCAGCGCGCGCCTTCTCGCGTTCCTCGCTCCTTTGCATGGCCTGCTCGGCCTCTCGCAAGGCGGTGATATCCTGAATAGCCCCTTCGATCCAGGCCACTTTCCCGCCCTCCTGTAGGGGACGAGCTGCGTCGCGGATCCAGCGCACCGCTCCGTCTTTAGTGATGATGCGGTATTCGCTGATGCAAGCGATCCCCTCCTTCAGTTTCCTGGCGTTTTCCTCTCCCAGGACTCGATCCTCGGGGTGCAAAAGCGTCAACCAGACCGAAGGTTCAGGAAAATGATCGAGGGGGTAGCCGGTCAGGCTCAAGAGCTTGGGGCTGAAGAAGATTTGGTCCATGCTTGACGGGGAAGGACTCCAGCGGTAGAAGAACAGCCCCAATGGTTCGAGGAGGTCCGTAAAATGCCTGAAAGACTGTAGATCGTCCTGTGGCGAGGAAACCATTGCCCCTCTATTCTAGCAGAAGGGAACCGCACGGATTCCAGCGCGAGTTCCACCTGGCTTTCTGACTGGCCCACTTCTGATACAATGGTAGCGTTGTCATGCGAAGCACAAAGATCGATCAGACGGAGGTTGGGTGATGCAGAACTGGGAGTTGGTGCAACGTTATTCCCGCCAGCAGATCCTGCCGGGAATCGGTGAAGAGGGGCAGCGCAAACTAGGGGAAAGCCATGTCTTGATCCTCGGTTGCGGGGCATTGGGCTGTCTGACGGCCAGCGCTCTGATTCGGGCGGGCGTGGGGAGATTGCGCCTGGTTGACCGGGGCGTGGTGGCTCTCCATAACCTGCAACGGCAGATTCTCTACGATGAAGCCGACGCCCGGATGGGCTTGGCTAAAGCAATAGCCGCTGAGAGTTCGCTGAAAGAGGTGAACCACCAGGTCCGGGTAGAGGGGATCGTCACCAACTTCAGTTCCGGGAATGCCCTTTCTCTGGTTGAAGGGGTCGATCTGGCGCTCGATGGTTTAGACAATTACGAGAGCCGTTTTCTCCTCAACGATGTCGCCTGGAAGACTGGCATCCCCTGGATTTACGGCGCGGCTGTAGGAACGGTGGGTTTGACCGCCACCTTTCTGCCGCACCAGACTCCCTGCTTTCGCTGCCTGCACCCCGAGCTCCCACCGCCCGACACTATTCTGGACTGTACCGTCGCCGGTGTGATCAACGCCGTTCCCTGGATGGTCGCAGCGATTCAAGCTGCGGAAGCAGTCAAGCTATTGGTGGGCGATCCTTCCCTGAACAAAGGGTTGTTGTTGGTGGATCCCTGGAACCATAACTATGAGAAGATTGTCCTAGCGACCCGAGCCAGTTGTCCCACCTGCCGAGGGCACTACTCTTTCCTGGACGGCTCTCTTTAGGTGAGTCGCCTTAAGTCTTCGGGTAGGAGCGGAGACGTCAATAGCTGGTAGAAAAGCTGCCAGCGACGATCAACCTGGCCGGGTCCGCCCCCTTGGCTTTCCACCCAGTCTCTTACCAAGTCACATCCCAGATAGTAGCTGATCAGATAGGCGCGGTAGCAACGGAAGAAATCCAGTTGCTGCTCCGCCCGCGGCCGGCTGAGTTGGCGATCCTCAATCAAGCGTTGCAAGGCCTCCTCTTGGGAGAGCTGACCGTCTAAGTATTGCCGAGCGATGTCGATCTCGGCGTAGCCCAGGCGGGCGTTGATCTGGAGGATCTCGTGGCGCCGCTCCAACTCGGCGCCATCGAGGCCGGCTAGCGGACAGAGCACATCTCGCTCAAAGGCGATGCGTTCTGCCATCGAGGGAAAAGCTAACTCGACGCCGAAGTTGGCGCTGCCTTCGGCAAGCAATGCGTCAGGGCCGAAGAGCGGCCAGATGGCGTGCTCTACCCATCCTTTTTGATGGTAAAAGAGCCGTTCGTGCAGGAGGTTGAGCAAATGGTGCCCCGGGTATCCCTCGTGACAGGCCAACAGAACCACCAAGTCGAGTTCGACTGGGAGGTCTGTGTTCACTTGGATCAAGCTGTGACCATTTCCCTGGAACCAATTGTAGCCCGACCATGGCTTCCCGGTGACGAGCTCAACCGAGAAGCTCTCTCCTTCCGGCAAAGGGATGTGTTCGGCTGTGCGACGTCGGGCCTCGTCGATGGCTGCCTGAAGGACCTCTTCCAGTTTCTCCTTGGGGATCTCGAATTGCCGACGAAAGCTCTCCATGCGCAGAGCGAGAGAGCCTGTTCCCGGCAATAGGCCCTCGATGCGGGAAAGCGAGTGGCTGAGTTCC
>JAPLHV010000148.1 GCA_026389455.1 Coprothermobacterota bacterium | reverse complement strand
CAGGATGATCGATGGAAGAAAAAGGGGGCAGATTTATTTTCCTACGCCCGTCTTTCTGTTTTATCTTCGATTCCCTCCACAGGATCCCTTGCTACGTTCACAACGGGGCCGCCAGTCAACTGTCTCCATTGAAGCGATCTATGGATTAATAAATAAATAGGTCCCCTTTGTGCCTAAATTCGCGAGGCGGTGGAGCAGTTTCATTACAGCCAACAAGAAGTGGCCAAGCATACAGGCCTGCACTACACCCCATCAGTAGAATCATGAAGGAAACGCTAAATCTAAAGACCTGACCCCAACTGCCCAACTGCCTCTGAGGAAATTCTCCGACGCGACCGTGCTGAGCCGATTCGTAAGATGGAGGGGAAATGATCAAACAAGAGGAAGCCTTCAAGGAGCGATGCAAGGCAAGGGGCCTCGACGAAGCGCAGACGGAACAAGCCTTGGTCTTCATTGGGGAATTTGAGGATGCCTACGCCTCAGCGGGGGTGGATATGGAGAGCATTACCGCTGAGGAGATGAAGAAATACGTCGGGGATCTCCTGAAGCAAGGGAAAAACGAGGAAGGACGGCTCCTGGCCCTGGCAAGGTACAGCTGCTCCTGAAGAACGAGCCCGTCTATCTTTTCTTCACGCAGATCTTCGGATCGTACGGAGTCCTTCCGAGCATCTCTCTAAGAGCGCGGCAATTGGCTGGTGAAGAGCTCGGGGAGGAATTGTTCAAGGGGATCCAGGTTCCGCCCCTCGGTTCGCTGCCGGAAGCCTTCCCCCCATCGTTCGGGAGATGATGGCGCGAATGGAGTCGCGGCTGCCTGCCGAGTTTTATCGCCGAATACTAGCCGGCAATCATCACGGAATTCCAGCGTCAGCCTTCGATGAAGAGAGGGGTTTCTACGAGACGGCCCCTTCGGTGGATGCGTACCTGAAGGGCCGCCACGCGCGCATGGTCGATGTCCTTCAGCGACATTGCGATGAGGACAAGCTCTGGTATGAGCAGAAGATTACCCAGCAGGTTGTGGATTTCGTCAAGTCCAACCAGGAACTGCTGTCCGCGGTCCGCCAAGGTGACACCCTTTACGTTACGAAAATCCCCTACAACCCCGACCGATTTCTTACCGAGACCGATCCGGCCATGAAACGCTACTTGGCCTGCCATTGTCCCTTGGCTGACTCGACCATTCTAAAGGAAGGCGCGGTGGTCTCGCCCACCTGGTGCTACTGCTCGGCAGGGTATGAGAAAACCCTCTTCGACAACGTCTTCGGAGGATCGCTCGAGGTCGAAGTGAAGCAATCGGTCCTTGACGGTTCCGAGCGATGCCGCTTCGCTATCAAGCTAACTGAATCGGTGGGGAGTAAGAAACCTCTCGAGTAAAGGCCCGGCAATTCATCAGTGTCTGCGAGCCCACCTATTCGCAGCCGCCCGAGGGGTGCGATTCATTCCCCTTTTTCCTCTACGACCGATCTTCCCTCTTTGAGATCCCCAGAAAAGTCGATTTGGTTGTTCTCCGATTGGCCGGTTTGCCCCTTTACAGGTGCAAAACAGTGTCGAATAATCGTTCCGGCGCCAGCCACAATAGTCCACGCAGCCTTTCGGTATAATCGTTTTCATCAAACCCACACCTTGCTCGGAGGTTGCGCTTGGAGACACCATTTCAAGCAAATTGAATTGGGAAACCACTTGAAACGGCGAGCCATGACCCCAATTTCTTACCAATTTCAAAACCTAGACAAACCACTGGCCATGTTGTACAGTAAAACTGTACAGATTGGAGAAAGAGATGACCATTCAGACCACTTACACCCAGGCTCGCGACGGGCTGGCGAAATTACTTGATCAAGTGACTCATAACCGCGAAGTGGTGTTGATTCAGCGCCGCGGTGAAGAAGAAGTGGCGATGATCGCCGCTTCTGAGCTGAAAAGCCTGATGGAGACCGCTTACCTGCTGCGCTCTCCTGCCAATGCTGAACGCTTGCTTTCGGCACTGGGGCGAGCGTTGAAGAATGAAGGTGAACCTGTAACCGTCGACGCTTTGCGCCACGAAGTTAATTTTGAGTGATAAAGAGCGTACAGCAGTATTCCAGCCGGAGTTCATTGAAGACCTGCGCTACTGGGTAGAAACTAATCGTAGGCTGGCAATCAGGGCGTTCGATTTGATCGAAGCGATTCTCCGCGATCCTTTTGAAGGAATTGGAAAACCAGAGTCTCTCAGATACTTGACGCCAGGGGCATGGTCTAGAAGATTAACCCAGGAGCATCGCATCGTTTATCTAGTTCGGGATGACCAGATCGATTTCTTGCAAGCGAGATACCATTACTAAAGGGGGAACAGCAATAAACAATAACACCCCTTATCTCACAACGGGACACTTGTGATTTGTTAATAACTGCTTGATCCTACGCTCAAACGGTAGATGCAAATTCATACCCGTATGCACGATAGGGTCCGCGAGGACAGGAATCTATCTCTTTTGACCTGAAGTATTTTGCGTGCACTCCAATGACTTTTCCGAAGGGCTTATCTAGCACGACAGACCATCTCCAGAGATCAACTTCTGCGATAAAAGTTACATCTTGAAGAAAGGCACAAAAGTTCCACCCACCTGGTGCTACTGTTCGGCAGGGTATGAGAAAACCCTCTTCGACAACGTCTTCGGAGAGTCGCTCGAAGTTGAAGTGCAACAATCGGTCCTTGACGGTTCCGAGCGATGCCGCTTCGCTATCAAGCTACCGAAATCGGTGGTCCAGAAAAAACCACTGCAATAAAAGAAAGGTGGCTCATCGGCGCATAAATAATCCCCGCCATAGTGGGGAGAGGATTAGGATAACTATAAGGATCATGTCAGGGACGTTGATTGCAGCCTCCTTTATCGAATTCCTTAGTTACGCAGCCCATGCCAGGATTGTAAAGATCCAAGTCCTGATCCCACGGGTGCCTACACGATGTGCGCCAAGTTGGTTAAGAATGAAGAAACAGCGTGGTTTCAATGCAAGAGGTGTTGACCGCCCCCCTGTCATCTGAGCTCCTCTTTTTGTCATCTTGAGCGAAGCGAAAGATCTCTCCGTTGCCTTGGTAGTTTGGAGGAAAGTTGCCAGATCCTTCAGCGGGAAGTTCACCCTTGAGCTAAGCGAAGGGCTCAGGACGGGCCGCCCGTCAACTGTCCCTGTTGGAGCGACCTACGTCATGATCAATAAATAAATCTGTGAGCCTGTTGCCCAACTCTTCTCTTCTTTCTGTCTCACGCCGCATCTTACCCTCCTTTTCCCCGCCCTTTCCTCTCTTGCTGGTCCACGGGACTTACCCGGACCGCATCAAGCTACTTCCCATCGATCAGATCTTCCCCATTGCTTCCCATAAGCTTACCGTGACGGCTTGCAGTGATAGAGACAGTCCTTGGGTGGCAATCCTTCCCTCCAGTCCTCTCAGTGCTTCACGGCCTTGCCGCTTCGCCAACACTACAGCAGGTTGTGGGTGGCGCAGATCAACTGCCATTCCCCCGAGGCGTAGCGGTAGCCTCGCAGCAACAAACGATCGCAGCGTCGCGCTCCCTTGATCTGACCGAAGACGGGTTCCACCGTCTGACTACGGTAACGATAAAGTCTCTTCCCTTCCTGGGTTCGCAGCTTTCGTTCCATCCGCTGGCGAGTGGTCAGGTCCTTGGGAATGCGACCCCGGGGAGAAGGCATCTCTCCTGTGGCCTTCCGTTGCCCCCAATCCTTCTTGGTGGCAATCAACAAGTTCAAGGAGGAATGACAGCCGGCTCTCTGCAGTGCTCCCGGCTCTGGGATGAGGTACCCGGCGTCGGCCAGGAGGGCGCCGATCGGCCGGGTGACCTCAGCCATAGCGAGGTTCTCCTCCGCTTGCCGGACCATTAGAGGCAGTTGATGCCAGTCGTTGGCTTCTTGGGTGAGATGGGCAGCCAGGATGACCTGACCCGCGTTGACGATGAGCTGGCCGTTGTATCCCTGAAGGAAGCCGAGGCGGGTCTTCAGGAGACGGCTCTCCGGGTCAGTGGGGTTGGCTTGGGCATCCTGCTTGACGACTTCTTCCACCGTCTTCGGCTTGCGTCCTCTGGGCTTGCGGCCGCTGGCACTTTCCAGGGCCGCTCTCCGCTCCAGGCGCTGTTCCTGGGCGGCGGCCTGACGGGCCGCTTCCTCTTCCAGCTGTTGTTTGCACTGCCGCAGGCGAGCCAGGCGGCTGGAGCGTTGCTGCAGATCGGAGGGGAGTTCGTCTCCTCGCTGATCGGGACCGTAGCGGGCATCCTCCTCCTGGTCCTTGGCCTCCGCTTCAGCCAGCATCCGTTGGACCTGGCCGGCAATCAGCTGCTGGATCTCCCGCTCGATCCCTTCCTTGGTGCGGTTGGCGGAGATAGAGGCATTGCCTTGCAGCTTGGCGCCGTCCAGGGCCACCACTCCCAATTTGACCAGGCCGGCCTTGGCGCACAGTTCGAGGCTCGACTCGAAGAGAGAGTCCAAGAGGGCGGTGTGCTCCCGGCGGAAACGAGCGATGGTGGAGTGGTCGGGGTGTTGGTTGGCGGTGATGGCAGTAGGCATAGAGGAGGAGAGCCACCATCATGGCGGGGTGGAAGGCTGCCCGTCCCATGCCGTCTTCCCGGTAGAAAGCATAGAAGGCGGAGAGATCGAACTCCTCCACCACATCGAGGACGAAGAGGGCCAGGGAGTCCTCTTTTACCCATTCTCAGATGGATGAGGGGAGAAGGGTGAGCTGGTCTCTGTTACAGGGGAGAAAATGCTGTGGCATGGGGGCCTCCTGGGAACGGTTCTTGGACTGGCCTTATTCTACCACTGATGGGAGGGCTGTGAATGGCTTGGGGGCTGGAGGAAGGAGATATTCCAGGAGTTGTGCGACAGGTTCCTGTCCTCTTTTTTCACCGCCTTCCATCACGGATTCCCAAGGGCTAAGAGCCAAGGGATCAAGGGCTAGGATACTAGGAGGGAACGGTATCACCACATGGGATACAGCCATCCTCGACACAACAGTCCTCTTTCCGACTAGAAGGGCCTTCAGTCTGCTGCGCAGTCTTACAAGCCCCCAAGACTGCCTCCTCCGGCTTGTT
>JAPLHV010000134.1 GCA_026389455.1 Coprothermobacterota bacterium | reverse complement strand
CCTGTCACAGTGAGCGCATTCCCAACGGCTAAGCTAAAACCTGCCTGATCCAGGTACCAGGAGGGACCGAAGACCAGATGGATTTCTTCGCCACTGGTGGTGCGGAAAAGAACGTAACTGTCGGCGTTCCCCTGGCTAGGGCCTTCCCCGACGGCGTAGTGACTGATGTCTGTCACTGTACCGGAAAAGGTAATGGGACTGGAAAGGTCCAGCATCGGTTGGCCTGTGCCGTTCGATTGGCCTGTGCCGTTCCCCCGGCCGCCGAACCCGGCAGCTAACGTGGCGCCGGCCACGGCGAAAAGAACCAGCAGTGTGATTCCTACGATTGCGAATTTCTTCATTGTTTTCTCTCCTTTCAAGAGGGTTATGACCAGCATAAGCTCGCCGTCTCATAGGGAGATCAAGGCAAAATCAGAATTCGGTAAGAACTCGAGGCGCTCTCAGCCGGTTTCTCATCCAAACCTGAACTGTAAACGAAGAGCCGCCTTGGGAGGCGGCTCTCGTCTCTTTCAAAAGGGATTGCTGATGTCTAGGCCAGGCGAATGCTGACGGTACTGCGCGGATATCCCAGAGCGACATCGACCAGGTAGTTCCGTCCCTCGCACTTCACCAAGTAGGAGTAGACGGGAGAATGCTCGATATAGGTGTGACCGTCTCGGGCGTACTGGTCCAAAAGGGCGCATTCTCCCCCGAACTGACCGGAGGTCAATTGCGTCGGCATTTCTGTCTTCCCGTCTTTAGCGGAGGGAAAATGATAACGCACGAAGGACTCCAGGACCATCCTCTCTTTTTCCTCTAGGCCGGTCTCGTCGTAAGAAAACTCGCTGGTGATAAGAAAATCGCCCAACTTGATCATCGCTTTTGCCTCCTGTTCATCATCGAAGACATGATGGAATTGCTGAGAAAAGTAAATAGTGTCTCCGATTATATCTCTTTCCTTTAGGCGCAACGAGGCTGGCAACTACCAGTGGCGCTGGGAAGCTGGCCTTGCAGGTAGAGCTGGATTGCTTCCTCCGCGTCATCCGTGGAAGTCAATCGAACCTCCAGCCCGCTCGCCTCTAGGTCCCTCACCGCCCGCGGGCCCATCCCGTGGGCGATCACCACTTGGCAGCCGGCCAGGGCAGCCAGAATGTCGCTGTGCCCGCTGGCTCCTTCATGGCCATGCTCTCCCTCGGCGTGAGTATTCTGGCGTAAGCTTTTCTCGCGGATTTGTCCTTCCTCAATGGAAAACACGAGGAAACTGGGGGAGCGACCGAAATGATCGCCGATATGGGTTCCATCTTCTGTCGGAATTGCGATTTTCATAGATCCTCCTTGATTGATTGATTGCTGACTGTTACGGCGCTAAGCGCCACCCTGCCTATTTCTCCAACACCGGCCAGGACTGTCGGAGGGAGCTGCGATTACGTTGCAGTTTCCTCCCTCCAGACGGAGGGCTTTCCCCTCCAGCAAGGCCATGCTCACCTTGCGCCGGGCGTTCTCCAAGATACGACCCAAGGTGGGGCGGGATACGCCCATCTGTAAGGCGGCTTCTTCCTGGTAGAGGCCATCCAAGTCCACTAGCCGCATCGCTTCCAGTTCGTCCAAGGCCAGATGCACGATTTCCAGGTCCCGCAGGGGAACTCCCTGCGGCTTGAAAAAAGTGATCTCCGGCACTCGCTCGATGTTCCGGCAACGAAAAGGCCTAGGCACGGTGATAAACTTCGCCTGGTAGGGGTTGAGAGAAGAGAATAATGGTCATATGGTCATTATAGAAAGGTTTCGAGGCCCGGTCAAGGAACGGTATTTTTCATTGCAAGCCGATCCATGACCTTCTCATGAGTGGTCTTTCCCCAGGAAAAGATTCACCTTGCGAGCAAAGGGCATGAAATGAGGTGTACCACCCGCCTCGCTGACCACGCGCAGCAATTCCGCCGACCGTTCCACCATGATCCCGGAAAGGAGGGTCACCCCTCGAGGGAAGAAGTAATCGGGCAACAACGGGGTGGAAGGACCCAGGAGGGCCACTTCCCGGCAGCCTCGCGCTCTCTCCAGGATCTCACCAAAGGTGCGGTTGATGAGCGTTGTGGCCGTAACCAAAACTACTTGGCAGTCTGGTAAAACACCGCCCATCTCCTCCGGCGGAAGGAAACCAGCGCCTTGGCTGCGCTCAAAAATGACGAGACGGCGCACTTTATTCCGGATTACCGGAACTAGAGGTTCGAATAAGCCCACCATGGCCACACAGTCATCAGGCTGCAAAGATAGGTTATCCAGGATATCGCCGGAAGACATGGTTGGAACGGAATGGTTCGCCAAGGCGTTGAGTGTCGCCAACCCAACAGCCGTCTCCACCAAATCAGAGGAACCTAACATGCCCAACAACTTGGTAGAAGTCTGACCAACCAGCGGTCGTTGCCAAGGAAAGGAGAGACAGTTCCCTTCCCGGAAAAAAGTATAGGCCACGCCACAGAATCCACCCTCCAGCAGGACAGCGGTGTAGCGAAGACCAATTCGAAGATCAATCACGAGACGCTCGGGAAAACAATCCCTTGCGTAGCCGTACAACTCAGTGTTCAGGTCCATTTGCTTCCACCTCATGTATGATTGAGAGCCAAGCCTGACGGATTTCATCCGCCACTGGCCCTCCGTATTCAACGATGGTCTTCCCCTCCCGCTGGGCATGCGTGAAGGAGGGATGATAAGAGATCCGCCCAACCAGGGGTAACTTCTGGCTTTCCGCCAGCGCCTCCAACTCAGTCGTGATGATGGGATTGATATCCCACTTGTTAATCAGAAGGGCAATTCTCACTTTCAATTGACGGACCAGCTCCAGCAAACGTTGTAGGTCGTGAACAGCGGCCACCGTGGGCTCGGTTACTGCCAGGGCAAGGCCGGCGCCGACCAAAGAGGCGATCGCTGGGCAGCCGATTCCCGGAGGTCCATCGACCAACAACAACTCTCGTCCCTTCTCCTGGCAGATCCGTTGGGCTTCCTGGCGGACAATGGTGACTAACTTGCCGCTGTTTTCCCGGCCAGGCTCCAAGTGGGCATGAACCATCGGACCAAACCGTGTTTGGGATGAGAACCATACCCCAGCTTGGTCCGCTACCAAACGGATCGCTCCGTGAATGCAAAAATAAGCGCAAACTCCACATCCCTCGCAGCGGAATGGATCGATAAGATAACGACCATCCGTCTCCCGCCGCACAGCATCGAAACGGCAGACTTGCTGACAGATGCCCTCCCGCAAGCAGAGGTCCGCTTCGATGTGAGCTTGTTTACCGCCGACGAAAGAGTGAGGCTGTTGCTGTTGCGGCTGCAGGAGCAGGAAAAGATCAGCCGCATCCACATCGCAGTCAGCTACTACAGGATTCTTCGCCAGGCTGGTGAAGGCAGCCATCAGACTGGTCTTGCCTGTTCCTCCCTTCCCGCTGACAAAAACGATCTCTTTCATCGATCGGTTCTTTCCAGAAGGCGGGTGAATAGGTCGACAAAAAGCGGCCAGAATTCCGGGAGGGAATGAACCAACAACTCCCCACGAGAGCAAGCTTCGGCGATCCGGCGGTCATCCGGAAGGGTTGCCAGAAGAGGAACCCCTTCACGCAGGCAGAAGCGCTCAACGCTATCTTCATCCTTTTCCCAACGGTTGATAAATGCCCCGCATGGCACGTTCATCGCTCGCACGGTGTGAAGGATGAGGTCCAGGTCGTGCAGACCGAACGGCGTCGGCTCACAGACCAACAGGACAAAGTCAACCTCCGAGAGTGTCGTCACGACCGGGCAGGAAGTCCCAGGAGGGGCGTCCAAAAAGGCCGTGGTTTGCCGGGGAATCCTCTTTTTTAGAGCTCGGATAACCTGTGGGCTCCAAGCTTCCCCCACCTCCAACCGGCCTTCCAGAAAAAGAAGCTCCCCTGCTCGACCTTCTACCACAGTGCCGATGGGTCGTGGCTCCTCTCGAATGGCGCCCGCGGAGCAAACTTGAGCACACCCTCCGCAACCGTGACAAAGACGTTGGTGGATGAAGGGGAGACCACGCAGGCTGATCAGGGCGCCGAATTGACAGATCTGGGCACACAATCCACAGCGCAGGCACTTCTCCCGCTCCACCCGAGGGACAAGCAATTCCACCGGCCAGGACTGGAGGCCAGTCGGCTTGAGAAAGAGGCCGCCGTTGGGTTCCTCTACGTCGCAGTCGACGTAGACTGTCCGGTGCATCTCCGCACTCAACACAGCAAGGTTCGTGGCAACCGTCGTCTTTCCTGCACCCCCCTTTCCGCTGGCGATAGCGATTCTCATGGATTCAGGTCTCTATCTCTGTTTGCCGCACATTTTCAAACCTCTTCAGTTCGGTCGGGGCGGGCGAGGTGGAATCGCTTCTTCTTTCAGCATCGTGCGGAGCCGCTGCACGATCTCGGGGAAGCCTGCCAAAGAGCAAGATTCGATTTGCCCTCGATCGCCTGCAATGGCTACTGCAGTGTCAATCGGCAAGCGCCCCAGAAAAGGCACTTTCAACTTTTGCGCCAGGTCTTCGGCGTGGCTGGGGCCGAACGGCTCAATCTCAAGAGAGCAGCGCGGACAATTGAGGTACGACATGTTCTCGATCAAACCCAGGACCGGGATATGCAAAGCGCTCGCCAACTGAGCGGCCTTCTCGACCACCATCCCGGCCAACTCCTGAGGGGAAGTGACCAAGATCACACCCTCCACCGAGAGGGATTGCAGCGCAGTGAGCGGTGCATCAGAGGTTCCTGGCGGGAGATCAATCAGGAGGTAGTCCAATTGCCCCCACAAGACATCTCCCCAGAACTGCTGAATAGCGCCGGCGATAAGGGGCCCGCGCCAGATCACGGCCTGTCCTTCTCGCTGGAGGAAGAGATTCATGGAGAT
>JAPLHV010000122.1 GCA_026389455.1 Coprothermobacterota bacterium | reverse complement strand
CTCCAGCTTCCAGGTCCAACTCTACATGCTTTACATACCAGGGGGCTTCGACGCCCAAGATCTGACGGTAGAGTTCAATGTCTCGCATAGCTCAGAGGATAGGCAATTTGATGGTAGAACACAAGCAAACCCACAGCGCCAAGTAAATAGGTCATGCAAGGCAAATGTTTCGTTGTCTTTACACTTTTTCATACGTTCGGCTAATCATTGTGGAACAATCCGCCGTTCCCTCGGCCCTCACAGGAGCACAGCAAGCACAGGGGGGAAGAGGAATGATGTCAGGAAGGGATCATCGACGCTGGGTAAATTCAGATAAGGCCGCTACATCTCCTGAGAATTTCTAGCAAAGACAAGGCTGGAGACAGGAAGCGGGAAGAATTACAGCTAAAAGTGTGAAACCAGACGTGCTGCCGCAGGCGGTTCTGCAACGTATCTTGCTACAATAAGGGGGTCGGCTCAACGGGACGGATCTAGCTTAAGACATTGCTGATTTTGGATTTTGGATTTCTGATTTGAATACTTTCCAATCAAAAATCTGCAATCAGCAGTCAGCGATGCTTACCTGATCATCCCCGCGGCCAGGAACTTCAATTGAAGGAGGAGAGAAATGGTCGACGCGATCATCCGCATCGTTGGAGGTTTGTTGGGGGTTTTCCTGGGAAGACGGCTGTTCTGGCTCTTCGCTGCCATCACTGGGTTCTTGGTGGGGTACAACCTGACCAACACAATCCCGTTCATGGCAGGCTGGCCGGATTGGGGGCGAATTGTCACCGGGGTAGTGCTGGGCTTGATCCTGGCAGGGTTGGCGGCCGTGCTGGTGCGGTTGGCTGGGGCCTTGGTCGGTTTCGCCGTCGGCTGGTCGCTAGCGTCCTGGATCCTGCCGCAGTTCGGGATCACCAGCGGTAACCCTTTCACTATCTGGTCTGTGGTGATCGCCGCAGTCTGCGCCATCCTGGTACTGATCTTCTTCGACTGGGGGATCATCGTCCTGTCCTCGATCTACGGCGCTTCCAACTTCCTTCTGGGCCTCTCGGCTTATGTCAACTTGGGCTTCACCGCCTTCTGGGTGATCCTGGCCGCGCTGGCTGTGATCGGCCTCTTCGTCCAGGGGGCGCAGTTGTCCGGAACCAGGAGGAGGTAGTCATAATGGAAAATGGGGACAGATTTCCGGATTGACCGGAGGTCAAATCCGTCCCCATTTTCACAATCCCCTGTCAGGAGGAAAGAGTCTAGAAGACGCCCACCAACAACTTGTAGGTCTGCGTCGGTTTGTCGTCGCCGGCCTTGCTGTAGTTCAGGATGACCGTGGTCACGCCGGGACTGATCGGGGCGAAGCGGTAGGTGTAGACGCCAGGAGAGCCCAGAGCATCGGAGTCCGGTTTGAAGGTGGGTTCCCCTTGCAAGGCCAGGATCATGCCTTCAGCGCCGACGATTTCCCAACTGTAGCCGGTGGTGGGGTTCCCCTTCAGCAGCAAGTCCAGCTTCTGCAACGGCATCACCAAGGTAGCCGCGCCGCCGTTGTCCTCATCGTTCATAGTCACCACCGAGTCGGTCAGGTTCACGCGCACCTTCAATTCGAAGGTCTTCTCGGGTGGAACAGTCTCCCAGTTTCGCGCTGAGCCGAGCTTGATGGTGGTCTCGCCGACTTGCCCCTTGGTCAGGAAACGGAAGTTGAAAGTACCGCCGGCGCCCATCAGAAGCTCGTCGCCGGTCTTATTCATGGTATAGACGGCATCCCCGCCGATCAGCTCGAGGAGGTTCTTGTCATACTCCATGGCGGTCCACATAAAGCCAGTGGTGGCATTGCCATCCAAGACGATGGAGAAGACCTGGGATTCCTTGGAGAGGTAAATGGTCTTCCCATTGAAGCTCTCGTCCAGAACCAATGGCTCAGCAACTCGGACCTGCGCCTTCTCCTGGTCCCAGGTAACCATCTTGCCCAGGGACTGGGCGATGAAACGGATCGGCACGAAAGTGCGATCCTGGAAGATGAAGGGCTCCACATCGGTGGCCACCGCCTGGCCGTTCACTTGGATGGCAATATCCCGGTAGTTCACCTCGATCTGCTGCGCGCCGGTGGCGGCGCTCACCCCGAAAGCCAAGCCCAGCGCTAAGACGGATACCAACAGGCCGGCGATCACTCTTTTATTCATCTGCTATTTGTTCCCCTTTCTCTCGCCGATCGGCATCGGCTTTTACCCATTGGACGAGGAGAAGAGGCCGGTGGTTCCGCTTGGAACAAAAAAGGGGTTCATTCTCAAAATGAGTGGGTACAGAACAGCCTGCGGCAGCATGTCTAGTAAGGGTGAAAAAGGTCTCTGAGATCATCGGCTTTCCTGGGATGGGACCGTGGCGCCCCAGTGCGGCAAATCTGGGATCTGGACCCTCCTTGGGATTGAGACCACTCCTGAGATTGTCGGCTTTCCTGGGACCGCCGCACCCCAGTGCGGCATCAGCAGTGATCAGACAGAAGCCAACCGCTCTGGAGAGCAACCAGCCCGGGGGAGGCACTGGGGCTGTCGAGCTGCCGGGGGCTGTCGAGCTGCCGGGGGCTGTCGAGCTGCCGGGGGCTATCGAGCTGCCGGGGGCTATCGAGCTGCCGGGGGCTGTCTAGTCGAACCACTTGAGGGGGGTTCCCTATGGGGAGGATCGCATGGTCGTGGAAGAACGATATGGCGCGGTGGATCAATGAAACGATGAGCCGCACTGGGGCGCCACGGTCCCATCCCAGGGTCGACAAGACTCTTTAGGGCCATCATCGCCATCATTGCAGGATAGCTGGACTAAACAGCCTGCGGCAGCATGTTTCAGAACAGCCTGCGGCAGCATGTCTTCTTTACCCACTTGAAATGAGAAGGATCCATGAGAATAGGATGCCGCACTGGGGTGCGGCGGTCCCAGGAGAAGCGCACAGAACAGCCCCCGGCAGGGAGTCTTGCCGCACTGGGGTGCGGCGGTTCCGGGGCCGACAAGACTCTATAAGATCCGCATCGCTATGATTACAGGGAAGCTGGACTAAACAGCCTGCAACAGCATGTCTTCTCCTGCCGCAGGATGGTAGGTTACCCACTTGAAATGAGAAGGAACCAAAAAAGGGAAGAGCCGGGACAATCCCGGCTCTTCCGGTCCATCCTAGGCGGTCCAAGAAGACCGCCTGGCGATCCTTCGCTTAGTAGACCCCCACCGTCACTTCGTAGGTCTTGTCATCGGCGCTGGTCTGACCGGCGCGTTGGTAGACCAGCTTGATCTTGCACTCACCAGTGGCTTGTGGGGTGAACTTGAAGACCAGCTTGCCGGGCGAGCCGTCAGCGGTTGAATCGGCAGTGAAGACAGGGTCGCCGTCCTGCTTGAGGATGGTGTCATTGATCTCGCTCACCCCCCAGTTATAGCCGGTGGAGGGATTGGCGGTAAGGACCAGGGCCAGTTTCTGCGAGCCGAGGAAGAGGTAAGCAGCTCCACCGCTGTCCTCGTCGGTGAGGGTCACTTCGCTCTGGGTGAGGTCGATGCGTACCGTCAGAGTGAAAGTCTTGGCAGGCTCGCTGTCCTCCCAGGAACGATGATAGATCAGCTTCAGGGGGACTTCGGCGATCTTTCCTTGGGTAATGAAACTGAAGAGGAAATTGCCGCCTGCGCCGACCATGCCCGGTTGTCCCTGGCTCATGAAGAGAGGTTCGCCCGCTAAGGCCAAGGCGCTGGCGTCCAACCCTTTGTCCACTTCCCAAGTGTAGCCTGTGGTAGGGTTCCCTTCCAGCATCACCGAGAAGACCTCGGGCTCTTTGGAGAGGTAAATGGTCTTCCCGTTGAAACTCTCGTCCAAGACCATCGGCTGGCTCACCCGGACTTGCGCTTTCTCCTGGTCCCAGGCCACCATCTTGCCCAGGGACTGGGCGATGAAACGGATCGGGACAAAGGTCCGATCCTGGTATATGAAGGGCTCCACATCGGTCTGGATCTGGGATCCATTCACCTGGATAGTGATGTCGCGGTAGGCGACCTCGATCTGCTGCGCGCCCGTGGCCGCGCTTGCGGTCACCGCCAAACCCGCCACCATCAGCGGGATCAGGAAAAAGACAATCCATCGTTTCTTCATCGTTCGAGCCTCCTTAGCTCAGGGTACTTCCTTACTGGGGGCGCCATGTATCAGGCGATTGTGCTGCTAGGGCGCCGGCGGCAGGGGGAAGGAGCCCCAGACGAATTCTCCACTGGGGTTGATGTACCCTTCCTTGCCACCGTCCATCTGAACGTAGGCCAGGCCGTGCTGGAAATCCTGGGCCATGGTGAACTGAGGGGTGATAGCGAAGCTGCCGCTGCGATCCAGGTAACCCCACTTGCCATCCATCCACGCTGCCGCAAAGCCGCCCGAGAAAGCGCGCACCTCTTCGATCTGGGGGCTCCCCTTGGGGCGGGCCAGATCGGCCACCCGCTTTCCGCTGGTATCGATCAAGCTCCACACTTCACCCAAGTCCTGGGCTGCCTGTTTGACCGCTGCCAAACCCTCCGAGAAGCTGGTGACCTGATCATAAATGGCCGGCAAGACCATTGTCCCGCTCCGGTCGATGAAGCCGAAACCGGCATATTGCGCTCCATTTCCTACCGCCGCTAAACCGTCGCTAAAAGGGAAAGCTTCTGCGAACTGGGGGGCGATGGCCTGATTGCCGTTGCGGTCGACGTACCCCCACAACATCCCGCTCTGCACGGCGTCTAGAACCCGAGCCAGCCCTTCCGAGAAAGGCTGGGCATCGGCATGGTTGGCCGGCCCGATCAGGTTGCCGGCGGTATCGATATGCCCCCAACTGAGCGGTTGGGTGGAGGTGCGCACTACTGCCCGACCCTCGGAAAAGTCGAGCGCTTCAATAAAGTTGAGGTCGATGGCCCGGCGACCGGCCTTGTCGATGAAGCCGAAACGGTTGCCCAGATCCTGCACGGTAGCCAACACCAAAGCCAGCCCTTCTTCGAAGTAACCGACTTCCTGGTAGAAATAGGAGGAGCCGAAGATCTTGTCACCGTAGACATCGATGTAATCGAAGGAATCCCCTGCCTGGACCCCAGCCAGCCCTTCGCTGAAATCGAGAGCTTGGTCATACTGCGGTGGCAGCGGCATCCGGCCGGAATCGTCGATGTAGCCCCACTTGCCGTCCTGGAAGACGGGGAAGAGGGGGAAACCATTGGCAATATTCACGGTCAGGCTGAATTCCTGCGCCGGTGTACTCGCGTTGGCCGGGCCCTGGTAGGCCAGCTTCAGGTGGGTCTTGGCCGGCGCTAGGGCGACGAAACGAAAATCGTACGGACCAGGCACGGCGCCGGGCACTTTCAGGTCCACTTGCGGCGGCGTTTCGGGCAGGGGTTGCAGCAAGGCGGCATCATCTTCGGTCACCTTCCAGAGGAAACCAGCCGCCGGGTTTCCCTCCAACAGGATCGAGATAACCTCCCCCACCCGCAAGGAGAGCGTCTTTCCGCTGTCGCTGGCGGTCAGGGTGAGTGGCGCATCGATCCTCACCTGCGCCTTGTCTTGGTCCCAGAGTACACTCTGGCCCAAGGCCTGGGCTACGAACCGGATCGGGACCATCGTTCGGTTGGCTGCGACGAAGGGCTCTACGTCGCTGGAGACCAGCTTATTGTCCACCAGGACGGAAATATCGCGGTAGGTCGCCTCGATCTGCTTCGTGCCGGTAGCCGCGGTGGCGCTCACCGCCAAACCGAAGACAAGTAGAGGAATCAAAGTCCAAACAATCCATTGCTTTCTTTTCAAACTGCACTCCTTTCTAATGAACAGGACACCCTGCCGGGGGCTGGCAAGTAGCCGGGGGCTGGCATCTAGCCGGGAGCCGGGAGCCTGCCGGGGCCGACAAGTAGGGGCGCGGCACGGCATGCCGTGCTTGCTCAACGGGCCAAACGCAGGTTGATCTCGCCGACTCCTTTCTGCACGCGCAGGTAGAGGGTCACCGGGACCTTGCCAAAGGCTTCGTTCTGGTAGCGGTTGCCGTCTACCATTAAACCGCTGGCATTGACCGCGCAAAGGCCGCGGCTGACCTCTATCCGCACTCCCACTTGTGCGGGAAGGATCAGGGTAGTGCGACCTACGCCGGATTCCACCTTCAACTGCAGATCGCGCTGCCAGTTGCCAACAAGGTCGATGTTTAGATCGCCGGCGCCGATCTGAACGGAGGCATCGCTCAACTGCAACCCGCCCAGGCGGATGTCGCCCTTGCCCGCTCCCAGCTCCAGGTCAAGTTCCAGCTGCGCGGCAGCGGAGAAACGCAAGTCCCATTCGTAGCGGATGCCGGTAGAGAGCATTCCCGGAAATCCCCAACTGCCGGAGGTCGGCTGTTTCACCTCCAAGCGCCCTCTGCCCTCATTCACCCAGTAGTCCACGGTCGGCTTCCATTCCTCCCGCGCGTAAACGAAGTCCGCCTCCATCAGGGCGGTGGCCCCAGCGGCCAGGCGCAGCTCCCCTACCCCCTGTTTCACTTTCACCCGGGCGGACTGGGCGCCGCCCCACTCAACAACTCGATGGTCCATTTCCTTCATCGCTCCTTCTCCTTTCCAGCGATCGGGAAAACGATCGCGCTGGTCGCGTACTGCGGGTCCATCTGCCAGGCCTCGGTCAGACGCAGCCCGATGCGCCACGGCCGCAAGAGGCGAAACACCTTCCTTTGCTCCGCCAAGTCTGGCCAGACGGGAAAGCCCGGGCTCCAACGGCGGCTGCGCTGCCAACCATATTGTACCCTGATTCGGCGCTCGTTCCATTTTGCCAAGGCCTCGGCCAGCTCGCTGCACAATCCGTGCCAGAGGAAAGCCTCGGCCACCTGCCCCTGGCGGGAGAGCCGCCCTCCTTCATCACTGGCGGGTTGTCCAAGAGAGACCACCTGCAGCGCGATTTCGCCCGGTCCTTGGGCAAGATGTTCCCACGTGCGGGGAACGAGGTGGCGGGGAGCGAACTGCAAGTTCAGCCAATCTCTCCCGGAGCGAGGGTGGAGGACGATCAGGGTCGCTCCTTCCACCCGCACCTTGAACGGTTTAAAGATGACGCGCGCGTCCCACAAGCCGCCCGCCGCGCCCTTTGCCAGCAGACGTTCCAAGGCCCGGCCGGCTCGCTCCCGCTGCGCTTCTTCCACTTGGGCGCCGCCAGCGATCCCGCGACCCTTGGGGGAGACCCATTGCCAATGCTGGCGATAGAGCGTGCGCCGGTCAAGGAAGGGCAAGAAGTCCTCCAGGGTGGGGGTGAAGAGATCGCGGGGCAGTGGCGTTTTCACGGCAGCCGGATTCATTTTGGATTGCTGATCTTGGATTGCTGATCTTGGATTGAAGAGGTTATTGGATTGCTGAATCTGTTGCAAGATGCGCAGGCCTTCCATCGCATCGGCGGCGTAGCGAACCGGTCCCGGGTAGAGTGACTGCAACTCCCCCTCAGCCAGGGAGCGGGTCATGGCCGCTCCCCCCAGCAACACCGGCAGGCTGATTCCAGCACGGTGGAAGATCTCCAGGTAG
>JAPLHV010000185.1 GCA_026389455.1 Coprothermobacterota bacterium | reverse complement strand
CGCCTCGTGGTCCAAAACCAACTTCTCCAGGCTCTGGCAGGACTCGAAATCGAGCATCCCTGGGCCGGAGATGTTGTTGATGCCGGACAACGCCGCCACCAGCGCTCCCATGGCGCTCTCCATGCCGGCCTGGTAATCCACTGTCTTGGCATCGCTCAAGGCCATATAGGCTTGGGTGGGAAGCCCCAGGTATTTTCCAATCTCCGCGTACCCGCCATCGATCATCGTCGTCTCGATGGCTCCCATCGGGGTGGTGCCCTTGCGCATGTCGAAGCAGGCCGGCGACCCGCCGTAAATAATCGGAGCGCCAGGGCAAGCCAGTTGGTGGATCACCACGCCGCTCAGCGACTCCGCGCAATGCTGTACGATCGCCCCGGCCAGCGTTACCGGTGCAGTGGCGCCGGTCAGGGGCATCGAGATCAGCTCGGCGACGATCCCACTGCGGGCGCAGTCGATCAGCGCCTGGGCGGTGAGTTCGCTCCATTTAAGGGGAGGGGAGGGGCAGCAATCGAAGATGGCGTTAGGCTTGGCTCGCAATTCCTGGGGACTTCCGGCGATGGCCGTCAGCATCTCGGCCATGGGGCGAAAGCCATCCATGCGGAAGGTGCCAGTCACCACCGGCTTGCGGCTATAGCATAAAGCCAGATACAAGCGGTAGCGGTCGCCTACTTCGGGCGGCACATCGTCGGAGATCAGGCCGGTGCTTTGGGCGGCGTAGTGAGGCAAAGCGTCCACCAGCTTGACGAAGTGGACCAGGTCCGCACTGACCGGCGTCCTGGCTCGCTTCTCCTGCGCGTCATAGATGCGCAGAGCAGCAGAGCCGGGGTTGAAGTGGATCCGGTCGCGGAGGCGACCGCCTTTCCTACCAACGACGCCGGGATCCGCACACGCCTTTCGCTTGCCTCGATGCGGCAGCCAGCGCCGGCCAGCAGCTCCAGGGCTTCCTCGTTCTCCACGAAGACGCCGATCTCCTCCAGAATTCGCTGGGCCTCCTCCACAATCTGCCGCCGAGTTTCCGGGGCAAACCAAGTGATGCGAGGGTTAATGTTAGGTGGCATGCTCATCCTCCTCTTTCTTTCATATTTTGCTGTCAAAGACTTGCTGCCGCAGGCTATTTACTTGCTGCCGCAGGCTATTTACTTGCTGCCGCAGAATGGATTTTTAATGCAAGAACGGCAGAACGGGAAACAATCGGTCGTGCGCTTGGCGGATGAACTCTGGGGTGGCGCCGCAACAGCCGCCCACCGCGTTGGCCCCGGCTTGGGCGAGAGCCTTCAAATCCTCGGCGAACTCGGCTGGTTGTTGGCGGTAGGTAGGTAGACCCTCCCCGATTACCGGTTGGCCAGCATTGGGTTGAAAGAGCAAGGGCGCCTCGGTCAAGGGGCGGAAGAGACAAGCCAGCTCGATCATCTCCCCACTGCCGAGCGTGCAGTTGGCGCCCAGACCATCGGCCCCCCCCGAAAGCAAGGAATCCACCGCCTTCTGGGGTGTGTCGCCAAAGAGGGTAAAGAACCCCCGCGGCTTGCGCTCGAAGGTCAGGCAGACGATCACCGGGCGGTTGGAGACATCGCGCACAGCGCGCAGCGCTTCCATCGCCTCGCGCAAATCAACCATCGTCTCGATCAAGAACAGGTCTACCCCCGCGCATTCCAATGCCTCAGCCTGTTCCCGGAAGGAAGCCCGCGCCTCTTCCTGGGTAAGCGCTCCAATCGGGGGGAAAAAACGGCCGGTAGGTCCGATGTCGCCGGCTAGAAAGCGGTTGGCGTACTTCTCCTCGGACAGCGCCTCTCGGGCGATTCGGACAGCGGTCGAATTCAGTTTGGCCGGGTCCAGCGCGCAACCGGAGGGAGAGGAGGCCAGACGCAGCCGGTTCGCCCCGAAAGTGGCGGTGACGATGACCTCGGCGCCGGCTTCCAAATAGGCCCGATGCACGGTGGTGATCTCTTCCGGCCTCTTCAGCAGCCATGATTCCGGCGCCCTTCCCGGTTCCAAGCCGGCGGCGATCAGCATAGCGCCCATCCCGCCATCGAAGAGAACCAAGCGCCGGCGCAGGGAATGCAGGAAATCCATCTTCAACTTCGACACATTGTCCTCCGTCGCGCTCGGGCCGCTCAGCGTATGCCGATCAGTCGACGGGCCAGGGCGACGGCTGCTACCGCGTCGCCGGCATACCCATCGGCGCCGATTTGTTCTGCCCACTCCTGGCTGCAGGGAGCGCCTCCCACCAGCACCTTGAAGCGCGGGCGCAGCGCCCGTTTCTCCAGCTCTTCCACCACTCGGCGTTGGCCGGACATGGTCGTGGTGAGCAGTGCCGAGATGGCGATCCCGTCCGCGCCACAGGCTTCCGCCTCATCGACAAAGCGGCCAGCCGGTACGTCCGCCCCCAGATCGGTAACGCGGAAGCCGTTAGCCTCCAACATCGTCGCCACCAGCGTCTTGCCGATGTCGTGGATGTCGCCCTCGATGGTGCCGATCACCAAGTGTCCCTGTGTGAGGGTTTCGGACTGGTTGGTCAGAGCCGGCCGCAACACGGCCATCGCCCTCTTCATGGCCTCCGCTGCCATCACCAGCTCCGGTAGGAACACTGTTCCCTCTTCCCACAGCTCGCCCACTTCCCGGATCCCGCGGACGAAGCCCTTCTCGATCACTTCAAGCGGCGAGTACTCTAGCTCCAGCGCCTGGCGGGCCAGTTCCTCAGCCTGTTCCTCATCTCCTTCCAATACCGACTGCGTGCAACGTTCCAAGAAATAATCCATCGCATCCTCCTCCTGCTGTTATCGTAGACTAGATTCGCTGCAAGCAGGATCGCTGTCAAGTGGCCAGCCTTCCCCATCTATAGCTATACCCGCTGAGATCCATCGTTATGGAATCATTCGGCCCTTTACGGTCCCCAGCTTGGCCATCCGTCGAAGACCGAGTTCTGGGTTAAACGCTGGAGGTCAGATCCATCAGCCTTCATGATGTAAACCTCAAAATTCCAGTTCTCGTCCGGCGTGCTCTGAAACACCAGACCCTTCCCGTCCGCAGTCCAGACCGCATCTTCGTTTATGCCGCCGATTTGAGTCAAT
>JAPLHV010000067.1:53431-96074 GCA_026389455.1 Coprothermobacterota bacterium | reverse complement strand
GGATGCGGGTGGGCAAGCTCTCCAGTGGGATCATTTGAAGCGGCGGCCAAGCCTGATCGAGGACAAATGTTTGAGTTGCATGGCATGCAGCTTTGTTTGCCCTGTTCAAGGGATCATCGTCTATCGTGAGATGCCGTCCTCGTGGCGGCGTCAGGAAACTCTGACCCTGGGGAAGTAAGGGGGCCGCGACAGGTGAGTTCCCAGGGTGGAGCTATCTTGGAGATCCCTGTTTGTTCGAATGGCCATGGGTCCTTTCTCATGATCGCTATGATCATTGAGGAGTTGAACCCCAATCTTTACCGTATCTTCACGCTTCATTTCCTCCCCCTTCACATAGAAGTGGTGAAATGGGTAGCGAAAGGAGGTACGTCAATAGAATGAAAAAGCTAATCATTGGACTGCTCGTTGTTGGACTGATCGCCGGAGGCGGCCTCACCTTGGCCCTTACCAAGGTACAAGCCCAAAGCGCCGACACCCCCTCGACAACGGCCAGCCAGACGCTGCAGCCACCTGACTCCAACATCGCCAGTGCGCTGACCGACACCCAGAAACAGCAGCTTGAGGACTTGGCCGCCAGCCAAGAGGACAGCAACAAGGCTCTCCAGAACCAGTTGCAGACAGCCAGACAGCAGCTTATAGAGGCCTTGGCCGCTAACCCCACCGACACCGCCAAGCTGCAAGCAGCCCAAAGCCAGATCCTTTCCCTGGAGGACCAACTGGCCGCCAGCCGCACCGACTTCGCCCTGAAGGCCAAAGAGATCACCGGAGGGGCCGCCTTCGGCCCGATGGACCGTGGCATGAAAGGCCCCGAAGGGTGCGGTGACCGCTTAGACAACCGCATGGATCAGATGGGCATGCGCATGGACCGCATGGGAGATCGTCTCAACCGCCTGGAAGAGCGCCTCAATGCACAGGACGGAACCCAAACCGGAACAGTCCCACAACACCTCAGACCCCCCGATTTCCCCAAGATGGAAGACGGAACCACCCCCGGCACGATGCCGCAACGCCCTGACAAAGGTATGGCTCCCGATCTTTCCAACCTGAAAGATGAACTGGGAATCACTGATGCCCAGATCATCCAACTGAAGGATCTTCGCACCAGCACGGCCAGCTCCATGCAACAACTGCGCGACCAGATGCAGACTGCCGAAAAAGACCTGCGCGACGCCATCCAGGCTGACCCGACCGACACCGCCAAGCTGCAGACTGCCCATACCACTCTGGGCAACCTTCGCGCCCAGCAATTGCAAGCTCAAATCAACGTCGCCCTCCAGGCCAAGCAAATCGTCGGCCCAGAGATCTTCGCCAAAGCGATGGACCAGTTTGGACGGCTCATCGACTTCTTCGCTCCCTTCGGACGCGGGATGGGCCCCCGCTAGTCATAGAAGAACCGCCCCATCACTTACACCCCTCTTCAGGAGGCTGGCACACCAAGTGCCGGCCTTCCTGGCGCATGTGAAAAAAAGGGATGGAAGGGCAGATTGCTTCTCTTTTTTCCGGGGGATCCGCTACAATCATCGGGAGGAAGGAGGTGATTTAGCGATGGTGGTTTTCTTTGGCAAAGGAAGACGGTGGCTTTCCCCGACGCTGCTGCTTCTTGTCTTGTGTTTGGTGGCGGGTTGTTCGCAAGCGCCGCAGATCATCTTGGAGTCGAGCACGCCTACCCCTCGCACGTCGACGATCCCAGTTCCAGCGGCGGTCACAGTGCATATGGCAGGGGCGGTGGAACGGCCTGGCCTCTATCGCCTGGCAGCCGGATCCCGTGTCGATGATGCCTTGAAAGCGGCAGGCGGGCCAACTGAGGAGGGCGACCCCGATGCCCTCAACTTGGCTGCTTTGTTGCGGGACGGGGAGAAGATCACCCTGCCGGTGAAAGGCGCGGCGCCCATTGCCAACCCGGGCGCCGTCGTGCAGTACCCCGCCAACCTACCAGGGGGAACTTCGACGGATGGGAAGGTCAATATCAACCAGGCCACTCAGGCCGAGCTGGAGTCCTTGCCCAAGATCGGCGAGGTGTTGGCCCAACGGATCATCGACTACCGCGCCAAGATCGGCGCCTTCCAAACGCTGGAGCAATTGCAGGAGGTCTCCGGGATCGGGGAGAAGACTTTTGAGGCCATCCGCGAGCTGATCACCCTGGACTGAGCGCTTGAACGCGCTCCTGGGACGCCCACTCTTCCTCTTCACCGTCCTCTGGGTCGTCGGGGAGCTGCTAGGCTGGTTTCTCTTCCCCAGTTGGCTGGTTCTTCTCCTGGCCGGACTGCCGCCCTTGCTCCTTCTCTTCTTCCTCGTTCGTCGCTTTCGCCTGTCTTGGCTCTTCCTGCTGATTGCCCTGGCTCTTCCCCTGGGGTTATGGCACTGCGGCAGCCAAGCTCACGAGTTGACGCCCTTGGGTGTAGAGGGGCCAGCCACGGTGATCGGAGAGATCATCGAGGATCCCCAGGTGGAGGGGGACCGCACCAGTCTTTTCCTGCGAGTGTTCTGGGTGGAACAGGGATCTTTTCGCGGCGATCGCACCGGCTTGCTCTACGCCCAAGCCTGGCAAAGCCCAACGTTGCAGCGCGGCGACATGGTGCGGGTGAAGGGAAAGCTGGATCGGCCGGAAGAGGGCTTCGCCTCTTACCTGCGCACCAAGGGGGCCTTCTGGAGCTTGCGCAGTGGGAAAGCGGAACGCCTGGGCAGCGCTCTCACGCCACTAGGACATGCGCTCCTGGCCGGGCAGAGGGGGGCGGAAGCCGAAGTGATGCAGGTTGTGCCGGGGCCTTCGGGCCAGATCCTGGCAGGTATCTTGATGGGCCGGGTAAGCGCTCTCGACCCATCTCTGGAGCGGCCCTACCGAGAGACGGGAACCGCGCACATCCTGGCCGCCTCGGGGATCAACGTCTCGCTCCTATTGGCTTTTCTTCTTCTGGTCGGTGGCTGGTTGAGGTTACCGCGCAAGCTGCCACTTCTCCTGGCCATCCCACTGGTGCTTCTCTATGCCACCCTCTGCGGCTGGCTGCCTTCCATCTCTCGCGCCGCGGTGATGGGGCTGGTGGGGATTCTGGCCATCCTCTCCACCCGCGAGCGCGACTATCCCACAACATTGGCTTTGGCCGCCTTGGCGGTGCTGGCACTCCAACCCTTGGCCCTCTTCGCCCTGGATTTTCAGCTCTCCTTCCTGGCCACTGCCGCCCTCTTTGCCTTCCTTCCGGAGATGCAAACATGGCTTCCGGGCCGCTTCCCTCGTTGGCTTTCCGGCGCTTTCTTCGTCACTTTAGCCGCTCAGTTGGGATGCCTGCCCCTGTTTGCCTCCGCTTTTCACATGCTCTCTCTGGTAGCGCCCCTGGCTAACCTCTTGATGGCCCCTTTGGTGGCGGCGATCCTCCCCCTGGGCTTGGCCGGGGTCACCTTGGCAGCGATCCACCCTTTCCTCGGTCAGCCTCTCCTGTGGTTAGCCGGCCAGGGCTCTTGGCTGATGGACCAAACGATGCGCGGCCTGGCCAGCCTGCCGTTCTCTCACCTGGTGACGCCCTCCGCCCCGGCCTGGCTGGAAACCCTCTATTGGTTGCTCCTGGGTTTATCCCTGGCCTTGCTCTTGCTCTATCGAGACCCTCGCTCCAGGCGATGGGCCACGGTGGGGTTGGTTGCCCTTTTTCTCTTTTTCTTCAGTTGGCAAGCAGCTTCTTCGCTGCTCTTCCCGGTCCGGCAATTGGAGGTTCACTTCATCGATGTCGGCCAGGGCGACGCTATCCTCTTGCGCACCCCCCAAGGGGTCAACATCCTCTGGGATGGCGGTCCCGGGGAGGCCTGCCGCCGCTACCTGGAGGAGCTAGGGGTGAATCGTCTGGATCTTGTCTTCCTCAGCCATCCTCACGCCGATCACCTGCGTGGGTTGCTGCCAGTCTTGGAGAAGTTTTCAATCGGCCGTCTGTTGATTGGGGAGGGGGTGGCGAAGGGTGAGGAGAAAGAGCTACTCGCTCAGTTGGAAGCCCTGGGGGTCCCCTGGCAAACAGTCGGGGAGGGTTTCCAGGTGCAGGCTGGGCCGGCCGAAATGACCCTGCTCGGCCCACCGCCCGAGGGGGCTGTCAGCTGGAGCGCCAACGATCGTTCCCTGGTGGGGCAGTTTTCCTTCGGCCAGACCACGCTCCTGCTCACCGGCGACATCGAGGCCGAGGGGCGTCAAAACCTAGAGCAGGAAGGCATCGATCTCCAGGCTACGGTCCTCAAGGTTCCCCACCACGGCAGCGCCAGCGGCTTGGACAGCGCCTTCCTGGCGGCAGTGGATCCGGACTGGGCGGTGATCTCGGTAGGCGCCGAGAACTCCTACGGACACCCTTCTTTTTCCACCCTGGCTCTTCTTGAGGAACAAGGGGTGGTCACCTACCTCACCTCTGTGAACGGCAACATTATTTTGGAAAGCGATGGCGCGACCGTTACAATTAGAAGCGAGCGATGAAAACAACCGATTACTTGGAAGTCACGCAGCAGATCGAGAAGGGGAAGGTCGCCCCTCTCTACATCCTGCTGGGAGAAGGTTACTACCTCAAGGAGCGTCTGCTGAAGTCGCTTTCTCAGTCCTTCCTCAAAGAGGAGGGCGAACTGCGGCGCTGCGACCTCGCCCAGGGGGGCGCAGCCCTCTGGGAGGACGCCGGCAGCATTTGTCTCTTTGCCCGCCGCCGGGTGCTTTTTCTGAAAGGCTTTCGTTTCCTCAAGGCCAAAGAGAGGGAAGAGGCGCTGGCAGGGCTGCCTCCGGCTTGTCCTGATGACATCTTGGTGTTGGACGACCCCGAGTATTCCACCGAGGGCCACAAGACGCTGGCCAAACGGGAGGGTTTTTTCGTGAAGGATCCGGTGCTCCATGAGGAGCGCTTGCGTGGCTTCGTGACGCGCTCCTTCGCTGCCCGTGGGCAGGAGATCGAAGCGGAGGCCGTCGAATACCTGCTGGCTCATGGCGAGCATACTTTGGATTTTTTGCAGGGCGAGATCGAAAAGATCTCTCTCTTTTCTGACCCCGGTTCCCCCATTCGCCCTGCGCAGGTGGAAGAGTGCCTTTACCCGACCGAAGAAGGGGCAGCTTTTACCCTAGTCGACGCCATTGCCGCGGGACAACCACGGCAGGCTTTGGAGCAGTTGGCTACTCTGCTGGGACGCGACCGCTCGGGGGTGGGCAGCTTGCTCTTCCTGCTCTTCCGCCAGTTCCGTTTGCTGCTCCAGTTGTCCGAGATCGCCGACCCGAAGCGGGCCAACCCGGCAACCTTGGCGGCAAAGTGGGGCGTACATCCCTTTGCGGTCAAGAAAGCCCTCTCCGCTCGCCGTTCCTTCAGCGGCACGCAGGCGCTGGCCGCACTGGCCGAGTTGGCCGAGATCGACACGCGCATCAAGCGGGGCGGCGAGGAAGCAGCTTTCCTGTTGGAACGCTTCATTATCCATTTTGCCATCTAATCAAGCCCCCGGCAGCGTATCCCCCATAAATCGGCGTCGTTCGATTGATCATAATCATTTCTCGCACATACTCTTGACAATATAGGATAGTTTCGGTGTAATTGGGAGGAACCTTTGAAAGGAGAATGAACATGGCTTTAGCGCGTGAAAAGATCCACGAGATTCGGATTAATCGGAGCCTTTCCCAAACCCAGTTGGCTGACCTAATGGGGTATAACCCCTCCACTATCTCCCGTATTGAACAGGGGGTCTTGAAACCCTCCCTCCGCTTCCTTCAACGGATGGCCGATACATTTGGCCTCTCCATGCCTTACTTGCTGGATTCCAGCGAGCCCCTTTACCTGGATGAGGAGAGGAAGTTCGACCTAAATGTGGTGGAGCCGGGACTTCGCACCTTGGCCTTGGATGAGGAGTTGTGCAAAATGTTCGACATCACCACGGATGAGATCGTGCGGTTGGCTGCAATCCGTTTTCGCACAGGAGTGGTCGACAAGCAAGAATTCCTTGGACTGCTCTTCTACCTTCGCAGCCTCGACAGTTGAAGTAGGGTGAGCGCCCTGGAGGGTGCGATCCTACGGACCCTGCGAGAAGCCGGCATCGAGAAGCCGCCGGTGGAGGTAGAGCGTGTGCTGCGATTCCTCGACCTGGATGACATCTGCTGGTGCAGCGACCAGCAGGTGAAGCAGGTTGCACTGATTCACAGCGAGAAAAAGGGCAAGTATCGCATTTTGGCGCCCACCAACTACCCAGCCGAGCGTTTGCCTTTTACCTTGGCGCACGAGTGTGTAGAGTACATCGCCTTGCGCGAAGGATTGAAACCAGAGCATTGGAAGATTAACCAGAGTGCCGCCGAGCTGCTTCTGCCAACGGCTTGGGTTCGCCAGTGTATCAGTGATGAGGGGTTTGACTTGTTCGCTCTGCGGCGTCGCTTCTCTACCGCCTCCTTGGAGACTTGCGCCCTCAAGTTGCTTGGCCTGTCGCCATTCCCTTGCATTCTCACGGTAGCCGACCGCAAGGGGATGCGCCGCCGCTCCTACTCGCGCAAGTCCCTGGAACGACCGATCAGCGATGTGGAAGAAGAAACGCTAACGGAAGCCTTCAGCGGCATTGACATCGTCGAGCGAACAGGGGGAGGCCTGCGTTGCCGCGCCTTCCCGGCGCCGGACACGCGCAAGCAGTGTATTGCCAAGGTCTTCCTCTTCGCCACCTTGCCGGCGCCGTGAATGAGCTTGAGGGGATCCGCCGGTTTGAGGTTTTTGCCGCTTCTCATTTAGATAAAAAAACAGGGGCTGCCGGGCGGCAACCCCTGCCATGGGGGAGGTGGGAAGACAGGCAATTTGCTTGTCAAGAAGTATCATAAGCAAGTCCCCCTGACTTGTCAAGAGGGGGAGGAGGAAATGTGATGAAAAATTTGGAGGACGCTCTGAAGCTGAGCCCATCACGGGTGGAAGCTTACGAGCAGTGTCCTCGGCTCTATTGGTATCGCTACGAACCGGATTCGCCCAAGGTGACGCGCCCACCCAGCGCGGCTCTCTCCTTCGGCAATTCGTTGCACGCCGCCATGCGCTCGCTCTACCAGCAAGGGGGGCCGGCCCATGTGCCGTCCGCTCACCTTCCTGCCATGCTCGCCGCCGTTTGGCGCAGCGAGGGGTATGCTCGGCCCGAGGAGGAGCAGGCCGCCAAGCGCCGGGCCGTCGCTGCCTTGGTGAATTATCGGGAAAGGAACCGAAGTTACCCCACGCGTTCCCTCTATGTGGAGAGCTTTCTGGAGGCAGCGCTGGACGATGTCCCCTTCTTGGTGAGGCCCGATCGCGTGGACACTCTTTCCCCCGGTCTGCTGGCGGTGGAATACAAGACGGGGCGCAACGCCAAACTGGGCATCCACCAGATGGCCATCGCCTACCTGGTTCTGTGGAAGTTGCTGCGACGTCCCTCCGACCGGCCGATCCGCTTCCTGCTGGTCCATTTAGACTCCGGGCAGGAACAGGAGCAAGAACTGGCTGAAGAAAAGGCCTTCGAGCAGTTGGCTGTCTACAGTGCGCTCCGGCGCCGGATCCTGCAGCGGGAGTTCCTGGCCGCTCCTTCAGCCGGCGCCTGCGCTTTTTGCGAGGCCGGGAGAGTCTGCGTCTATTCCTTCAAGCCATTATCCAGAGAGGATTAGAGTCTGTCGCCCAACTCCCCTCTTTCTTCTGTGTCACGCCACATTTTTGCCTTCTTTCCCCCGCCCTTTCCTCCCTTTGTCATTAACCACGATCTATGCTCCACCCGTAACCACGAACGATGACCCACCCGGTGCGGGACGCTGATGGTCTATCATCATCAGGCAATGGGCGTCAATCCCACGATCCCAATCCCAGAGAGTCCCAAGGGATAGGGGCGGATGCGAACAGTGGCGGCTTTTTCTTATATCGAGTGGGCAAGGCAGTCTGAAGGTAACAAGGTTCCTGGGATCATTGGCCTTCCTGGGATGAGACCGTGGCGCCCCAGTGGGGCAAACCTGAGATCGTGACGGCTCCTGTGCCTGAGACCGCTCCTGTGCTTGAGACCGTCCCTGGGATCATTGGTTTTCCTGGGATGGGATCGTGGCGCCCCAGTGCGGCATCTGCAGTGACAAAACAGAAGACAACCGCCTTGGAGAGCAATCACTCCGAAGGTTGCATTCCTGTGGTTATCTGCCCCACTTCAACACAGAACACCCTGCCGGGGGCTATTCAGCTCGGAAGATCCTGCGGCAGCTTGTCACAGAACTCCCTGCCGGGGGCTGTCTAGTTGCCGGGGGCTGTCTAGTTGCCGGGGGCTGTCTAGTTGCCGGGGGCTGTCTAGTTGCCGGGGGTTGTCTAGTTGCCGGGGGTTGTCTAGTTGCCGGGGGTTGTCTAGACGGACCGCTTGAGGGGTTCTCTTTGGGGAAGATTGTATTGTCGTGGAAGAACCATGCTGCCGCAGGCTGTTCAGATACGGCGCGGTGGATCAACGAGAATATGAGCCGCACTGGCGAAATGCGTCATTCTCCAGTACATGCTGCGGCAGGCCGGAAGGATACCCACTTGAAATGAAAAGGAACCGAAAATCTTTTCTTGGTCGGGTCTCCCCCTGCCGCGGTGGTCAACTTTTCGTTGAGCGCGGTGGTCAACTTTATGATGAGCGTTTACATCAGAGACTACCCACACAAGATAGTGAGGATCCGAATAATCAGCGGCTGTCCTCAATTTCCCAATCTGTCCCCTTATTCTCTTTGTGTTATGCTTCCAAATATGCTTGACGCAATGGCCAAACTCGGCTACCTTATAGGAAGAATACAATAGGCACACTTTTATGAAATACTATGATTGGAATGATGACAAAAACGAGTTGCTCAAGGAGTTACGTGGTGTGTCATTCGAGCAGGTTGTGCTAGCGATTGTTTCGGGAGATCTGATTGACTGCATAAAGCATCCGAACCCAGAGAAATACCCGAATCAGAGGATATTTTTGGTGAAGATCGAGGACTATGTTTATGCGGCGCCGTATGTTGAGGACGATGAGAAAGTATTCTTGAAAACAATAATACCCAACAGCAAGGCAACAAAGAAGCGCTTCGGAGGGGATGAATGAACAAGGTAGTGTATATTGATAAATATGAAATGGAACTATCAAAGTCACTTGAAACCGAGGAGTGGATTTCCGATCTCACCAAGAAAGAAAAGAAACAGTATGAGGAATATGCCCGCAATAGCTTGACTAAACAGAAAAGAATCAACATCCGAATGACCGAGCGAGATCTAAAGAAAATCCAAGCAAGGGCGATTGAGGAAGGTCTCCCCTATCAATCCCTCATTTCTATGCTAATTCACAAATATAACGAAGGGAAAGTATCCATTCAAGAACGGCAAAAGAAAAGCAAGCAGCCAATCGTTGAAAAAGCCGGTTCCCGCTGATTGCCTATTCTGTCTGTCATTCCCAACCAGCTCCACTGGCGCCGCCTTTTTCCACCATCTTGCGCCAATTCGTCGATCGTGGATTTTCCGCTGCAAGATAATTCACCACGATTCCTCCATGGTCGCCATGTGGGGGTGGAATGTGGAGAAAAGGGACAAATTTCTGGTTCATTTCCATCTCAAGCGGGCAACCTACCAGCCTAAGGCTAGACAGCCCCCGGCAGGGTGTTCTGTGACATGCTGCCGCAGGCTGTTTTAGTCCAGCTTCCCTATGATCATGCTGATGACCCTAAAAGAGTCTTGTCAGCCCTGGAACCGCCGCACCCCAGTGCGGCATTGCTGGGTGTTGCGCTCCTCCTGGGAAAGCTGATGGTCCCAGGAGTTGTCACAGTCTCAGAGACCTTGTTGACTCTCGAATTGCCTTACCCACTCATTTTGCGCAAAGAGCCATAATGTTACGCGCTGCCCACCCGCAGAGAGCCAAAATACAGGGGCGGGTGCGAGTAGAGGCGGTGTCGTCCTGGATCTCGGCAGTAACTGCGACGGAGGGCAAGACCTGCTTTATGCCAAGAGACTGTCCCCGTATCCATCTTTTCCCCCACGGCTGAAGAAGGTGGTTTTGCTCTGCCAGTTCTTAGCCACACGGTACAAGAAAATCTGTTCTTGGCCAAGTCTCCACTTGCCGGGGTGGTCAACTTTCGATGATCACGGTGGTCAACTTTTCGGTGGACACATACAATTGTCACTTCCCGGGTTTTTCTCAAGAGGAGTAGCAGCTTTGCCTGGGTTTATCCAGCGTCGATGATCCTCTGCCCAGGGGGTGGGGTAGAAAAGGGGACAGATTTATTTATTGAGCCGTAGATCGCTCCAAGGGGGCAGTCGGCTGGCGGTCCGTCCCAAGGGTAGTGAAGGCCAATGGGGGCAGATTTGAATCTGCCCCCATTGGCCGTATTAGGAGAAAAAGAAAGACGGGTAGAATCTCAAGGGCCGGGAAGGCCAAGAAAAGTGGGAAAATAAATCTGTCCCCTTTTTCCCTTTCCGGTAACATCAAGATCGAATTTTCCCGCGACGGCGACACCACCTACCCCGAGACCATCGCCGCTTCGCTGCCGGTGAGCGCAAGCTCATACAACTGGACCACGCAACAACAGCTCGGGCGTCCTATCCTCAGCCTTCGCACTTCTAACGATAGGCAACCGCTACATCGGAGCAAGGGAGTATCCGAACCTCCAACCTGGGCAGCAGATTTCCTCTACTGTGCGTTGCGGGAGGTTGGCCGCCGGCAGCTATGCAGGACGGGTCTATGTTTGGATCAGTCAGGGTGGGTACGCGTTGGCGCAGCCGCTCGATTTCACTATGACCGCACTCCCCTAAGAATTGGTTTCCCTTTGCGGCGCGGCCTGTTGCAGGGTGTCCTGTAACGAGTCGCACCTATTAGGAGGCTGGAGGAAAGCGAAGTCGGCGCTGAATGATCCTGACCAAGTGCGCCGAAGCCGCCGGATGGGAAACGCGCGACTATTTTCGCGGTGGATTGCTGATGTGCGCGGGGGGAAACACGCAGTGATTGTGGTGGTCAGTGAAGTAGATGACGGAAGATCCTGGATCATCACGGCCTATTTAGCTAGAAGGCTGGCAGAAGGGGAAGTCGAATGGAACCGAGATTGAGCTTCCAATAGAACCGGGGGTTCGACCTCCTGACCATTCAAAAGCGTTCACCTTACCCGGAACAGAAATCCGAGGCGCCCTTCCCTTTCTTCTCTACGCGGTTCTTAGGCGGTGAATGGTGCGGAGATTGCGCCAAGCCTGGCCAGCAACGCGCGCCTGCGCAAAGCAGGAGCGGGTCTGCTCGAGGAGGGCCGCCGGGTGTGGGTTCACCTGGCTTCAGCCTGCCTCAAGGAGGAGGTGCGGTTCTTGATCCGGCAATGGTTGCCGGTGGATGGGAGGTCATCCGTCTCTCTGGGAAGCAGAGGAGAAGCCTCTCGGGAAGTTCGGGGAGCAGGCTACCCACCCTAGGAGGGAGAAACGCGCTCGACAGTGGCACTGATGAATAATGCGGATCAAGGGGTCTCGGGAGGCGGCGGGGGCGGGGCTACAGGGCTGGTGGAGGTGGAGGCAGGTTCTTCGGGGAGGAGGTTCATGCGCCAGGCGCCGTTCTCCCAATAGAGGGTGTAAGCGCCGAGACCCTCTTGCTGAGAACCATTGGACATGGTGGAAAGCAGGCGGTAGGAGACGGTTGCCTTGTCTCCCTGCACCTTCTCGCTGGTGACCTCAGAGGTCTGCTTGGTGATCCCGGCTTGGGTGATGCCCATCTCCAATTGCTGGCGAAAGATATCCTGGGGGATCTCTTTTTGAAAGGCTTGGTTCTGCAGGCTGTAGGCTGTTGGGTAGTCCTTGGCGTCCAAGGCGGTAAAGAATTGCCGCACCGTCTCGCTGGGGGCGGGGCGTGAATCAACCGATGAAGTGGGGGAAGGGGCAGGCTGACTGGAACAGGCTGCCAGCAGGAAAACTAAGAGCAATAGACAGAGAAGGATCCGTTTCATGCTGTTAGGATACGGAGAGAACGGGTAGATGGCAAGCCCATCCCACGTTCTTGTATGAGACTGCCCGACCTGTGGCAGGCCGAGAGGGACGGGAGGACAGGCTTTCAGGGGAGGAGATCCAGCAGGGGGGCGGGATCGGCCGCATCGATCATGCATGCAGAGGGCCACAAGGACCGCGCTTTCTCCAACAATTCCCTGCGCACCACCACTACTGCCACTTGGTAGTATCCATCGGCGAGGAGAGGGAAGGCCGCCACCCAACCAGCCCCAAGAGTGAACTCCAACGGCCCCAGTTCGTCGATGAAGAGCCAATCGCAGGGGGCGGCCTGCCGCAGCGCTTCGTTCCCCCAAACTAAAGTCGATTCCTGGAAGCGCCAGGGGTCCAGCCCGGGGAAGGCCAGGCCGGGACCACCCCGTCCGGCCAGAGGGAGGCGCAAGCCGGTGGCCAGGTCTTCCGCCTCGATGCCGGCCTTTTGGCCCTCCTCAATGAGGGCCGGGGATAGCAAGCCGCGAACTCGAAGGCCGGCTTGACGGGCGCGATCACAGAGATGACGGCAGAGGGTGGTCTTGCCGCTTCCTCGAGGACCGCTGAGGAGGAAGAGAGAAGGGGCTGAGGGCGCCCTCAAGATTCCACCAGGAGCGGCCATCCCTCTCGTCTCAATACCCGCAGCGGGATACCGTAGACCTCCGACAGCAAACCTTCCTGGAAGGTGCGGTTCAGCGGACCCTCCGCGACGACCCGACCGCCGCGAAGCAGCAACAGGCGGTCGGCGCAGGAGGCGGCGAAATTGGGGTCGTGAGCGGTGAAGCAGATGGCTGTCCCATTTCGCGCCAGCTCCCTGAGAAGGGATCGCAGGCGGCCGTGGTTGCCCAGATCGAGGTGAGCGATGGGCTCGTCCAGGAGGAGGACTTGCGGCTCCTGGGCAAGGGCGCGGGCGATCACCGCCAACTGTCGCTCTCCCCCGCTAAGCGAGGGCAGGCGACGCTCGCGCAACGCTTCGACCCCTGTCCTGGCCAGCGCCTGAAGCGCCATTTCAACATCTTCCCGCCCTGGTGTCTGCAGCGGTCCCAAGTGTGGGGCGCGTCCGAAGAGGACATATTCCAGTACAGTGAATTCGAAGGCGACGCGTTCCTCTTGGGGAACCAGGCCGACATGGCGGCTCAACTCACGGCGAGTATAACTCTGCAGCAGCTTGCCCGAGAAGCGCACTTCCCCGCTTGCTCGAGGTACAAGGCCGATGAGAGCGTGAAGCAAGGTGGTCTTCCCAGAGCCGTTTGGCCCGAGGATGGCTGTTACCTGGCCGGCAGGGAGATCCAGATCAATCTCGTGCAGCACAGCTCTCCGCGGTGGATAACCGGCGCAAAGCTTCTTGGCCTCGAGCGCGATCATTTTCGCACTTCCTGAGCCTCCGGCAAGGTCATCACCCAGAGGAAGAGAAGAGCGCCCAGGAGGGCGGTCAAGATCCCCAAGGGGATCTCTCCGCTGGTCAACGTGCGTGCCAACGTATCGGTGACCAAAAGGAAGAGAGCGCCCAACAGCATTGCCAAAGGGAGGGAGGTGCGGGCGCTGGCTCCGCTCAGGCGGCGGGCCAGTTGCGGGATGATGAGACCCACCCAGCCGATGATTCCGGCGATGGCCGTGGCTGCGGCGACTGGAAGGACAGCAGCCAGCAGAACCAGGAGCCGCTCGTTCCGTCCCCCCACCCCCAGCGAGCGAGCCGTCGCCTCTTCCAGGGAGAGGAGGTCCAGTCGCCAGCGCAGGGCAATCAACAGCGTCAGGCAGGGAAGAGAGACGGCCAGGATTAGCCAGAATTGTCCCCAACCGCTTCCCCACAGCCCCCCCAATAGCCAGAAGACGATGTCCGGCAGTTGCTTGAGGGGATCGGCGGCGTACTTTAGCAGGCCAACGCCGGCGGCGAAGAGAGCTGAGACGGCGATCCCGGAAAGTACCAATCGAAGCACCCACCCCCCATAGCGGATGCGGCGAGCCAGGAAGACAGCCAGAGCGAGGCCGATCAGGGCGAAGAGAGCGGCCAGCCCCTGCACTGCCGCCACAGCGCCGCCCAATAGGACGAAGGCGAGAGAGGCCCCGAAGGCGGCTCCCTGCGAGACGCCAAGGAAGCCCGGTTCTACCAGGGGGTTGCGGAAGAGCAGTTGAAGCACCGTACCCGAGGCGGAAAGAGAGGCGCCTACGAGTACGGCAAGTAAAGCGCGGGGCAGGCGCAGGTTCCAGACCAGGCTCTGGGCGACTCGATCATCAGCCAAGAGACTGGGTGGCAGCCAAGGAGGGGAAGGGTAGCGTCCCAGGAAGAGAGCCAGGAAGAAAGCCAAGACCAGGAGTGCCGACAAACCAAGCAAGAGCCGGCCGTAACGGGCCTGATGGAAGGGTTTTCGTGGGCCGGAAGCCTTGGGAGTGGAAGTCGTATTCGGCATTTTTGTGGTTTAGATTGTAACCTCTTTCTTGCTGCAGTACACGCTGCCGCGGGCTATCACGCTGCCGCGGGCTATCAAGAAGTGATTTGGGCGGGTTTGAAACCCGCCCCTACTGAAAAAGTGATTGCGCACCCCAGTCCGGCATGGGAGAATGCGAGCCGGAAAGATACGCCCGATGCCTCATTTCCCTGATTTCCAAGACATCACCCTGGAGGATCGAACGATCCTCAGCCCCCTCCTGTGGGCCTACCAACCGGAGTCTTCCGAGCTGAGCTTCACCAACTTGTTTTGCTGGAGGGCTCACTACCGTTTCCGTTGGTCCATCTACCAGGATTGGCTGTTGGTCATCGGGGAAGTGGAGGGCCGCCCCTTCGGCCTTCCCCCGATTGGACCAGGGGGACGCGCTCCCATCGTCCGGCTGCTGCTGGAGCGATTGGCCCAGGAGAAGGGATCCCAGCCTTTCCTCTGGCGCGTGGACGGAAGGTGCGCCGAGGAGCTAAGAGGCGCTCACGGCCTGGCCATCGAGGAAGATCGTGATCAGTTTGATTACTTGTACCGAACCTCCGATTTGGTCGAGCTCCCCGGCAAACCTTATCATGGCCAGAAAAACCACATCAACCGCCTTCGCGCGGAACATGCCTTCCACAGCCGGCCGTTGGAAGAGAGCATCATCCCGCCATGCCTGGAGATGGTCGACGCTTGGTGCGCGCTGCGGCGTTGCGAGGATGATTTGGGGTTATTCGACGAGTGGGAGGCCGTTCGCCAAGCCTTGACTCATTTCTATCAGTTGGATTGCTCCGGCCTGGCCATCGAGGTGGAAGGGAAAGTGGAAGCCTTCTCGCTGGGAGAGTTGCTCAATGCGCAGACTGCCGTCATCCATTTCGAAAAAGCCAACCCAGCCATCCGTGGTCTCTACCCACTGATCAACCAGCAGTTCGCCGCTCTTCACTGGGCCGAGACTTCTTTCATCAATCGCGAGCAGGATCTGGGGGAAGAGGGGCTGCGCGCCGCCAAACTCTCCTACCATCCGGTTCGCTTGGCGCCGAAATATCAGGTCCGAACGGCATAGCTCTTGGCCGAAATGAAAGTCCTGGAAGTTTTGCTGGAGAGCCTGGAGCAGGACGCTCTGGTAAAAGAGCTGCGCATTGGCCCCTTTTGGACAGCAGTGGTCAGCGCAGGTTGCGGCCTGGCAGCGACTGTGGCAGTCCACGGACTGGAAGGCGACCCCCCGGTCGTTGAGGCGGGTCACTTGGCTGGAAGGAGCGCTCGCCGAACGGCTCAACTGGCGCTCTCTTCCAGCAGCTTGGAGCGCTCCATCGGGGTGGCGGCGATGAACTCGCTAATTTCTCCGCTTGCGGAGGGCTTGGAAATTAATGCCCTTGATCTTCTCCTTCGCCGAGGCGCCGGCAAGCGAGTCGTCCTGGTGGGGCACTTCCCCTTCGTTCCTCGGTTGCGAGCAGGTGTGCGTACGCTCTGGGTATTGGAGAAAACACCCCTACCCGGGGATTTGCCGGAGGGTCTGGCCGAGGAGGTCGTACCGCTGGCTGATCTGTTGGCGATCAGCGCTTCAGCGTTGGTCTACGGGGGGCTGGACCGATTGCTCGCCTTGCGCCGGCCTGGGGCATTGGTGGTGCTGCTAGGGCCCAGCGCCCCCCTCACCCCTCTCTGGTTCGATCTCGGCGTAGATGTCGTCTCTGGAAGCCGGGTCATTGATATCCCCTGGGTTTTGCGCCAACTCGGGGAGGGAGCAATCTTCCATCAGTTGCGGCAGCAGGGGGTTCGTCTCTGCACCTTGGTTAAGCCGGGGGTGGGGCTCTGACGCGACCTGCAGAAAACGTGGTGGGAAACCTTATATTGTAGATTTTAGATTTCTGATTTTGGATTTTAAGGAATCAGGCAGACACAATCCGAGTTGGTTTTACTGGGGATTGTGCTTCTGTTCGTACATGGAGTGGTCGGCCTGCTCCAATAGTGAGTCGAGAGTGGTCGTCTGACCAGGTGAAACACTGGCGCTTCCGATGCTGAGGCTCAAGCGATAGGGACGGGGATTGCTATCGGTGAAAACCTTCACCGCATTCGCCAACCGCTGACCGGCTTCCAGAGGGAAATCCTCTTTCTCACCGATAACCATCACCACGAATTCATCTCCACCAATGCGAGCGACGATGTCGGAGGCTCGGAATGCATTCCGCAGCACGCTGGCGACATCCTTCAAAGCCTGGTCGCCGACGGCGTGGCTGAGCGCATCGTTGATCTGTTTGAATTGGTCAACATCCATATAGAGGAGAAAAACCCACTCACCCGAGCGTTGGGCTACTCTCAGCTCATGGTCGCCTAAAGTAATGAAAGCCCGCCGGTTGGGAAGGCCGGTTAACTCGTCCGTCAAGGAGAGGTGACGCAACTCTTCCGCCTGTTCCCCCATGCGATGCTGGGCTTCCATCAATTCATCGTTGACTCGTTGCAACTCGTTGATGATGAATTCCATGGCGATCCGCGAGGGTTCCTCTTCTCTCAGTGTTTTGTGAGCCAAGATATTGCGAACTCGTTCCAGGAGATATTCATTCTGGTACGGTTTGGTGATGAAATTGCTGGCCCCGGCGGTCAGACCCTGGATGATGTCCTTGGGGTCGGTCGAAGAAGTAAGCAAAATAACCGGGATGGGGCGTGTCTTCTCATTGGTTCTTATCCGCCGGCAAAGCTCGAAGCCATCCATCCCCGGCATCTTGATGTCGGAGATGATTAACTGAACAGGGCTGGCGATCAGTTTCTCCAACGCTTTCTGACCTCCTCGGGCAATCTCCACCCGGTAGCCCTCCTCCGTTAAGATCTGTTCCAGCATGGCTGCTTGGGCAAGGCTCTCCTCGACGACCAGAATTTGGATGATGTTTCTTTTCATTTCAGATTTTTGATTTTGAGGAATCCGGTAGTCACAATCCACGCTGGTTTTGCTGGTGATTCCTCTTTTGTTCATACATCATTCGGTCAGCTTTCTCCATCAAGGAATCAAGAGAGGTCGTTTGGCCAGGCGACATGCTGGCGCTTCCAATGCTGAGGCTCAAGCGATAGGGACGGGGGTTGCGATCAGCGAAAACCTTCACTGCATCCGCCATACGCTGACCGGCTTCCAGAGGGAAATCTTCCTCTTCCCCGCTTACCATCACCACAAATTCATCTCCACCAATGCGAGCGACGATGTCGGAGGATCGAAAGGCGTTCCGCAGCACGGTGGCGACATCCTTCAAAGCCTGGTCGCCGACGGCGTGGCTGAGCGCATCGTTGATCTGTTTGAATTGATCGACATCCATATAGAGGAGAAAAACCCACTCACCCGAGCGTTGGGCTACTCTCAACTCATGGTCGCCTAAAGTAATGAAAGCCCGCCGGTTGGGAAGGCCGGTTAGCTCGTCCGTCAAGGAGAGCATGCGCAACTCTTCCGCTTGAGCTGCCAAGCGGCGCTGGGCTTCCATCAGTTCTTCGTTGACCCGTTGCAGCTCGAGATTTTTTTGCACCGCTGTTTGGAAGGTGGACAAGAGAAGGTCGACAATCTGCAACCTGTCTGCCGAGAGAAGATGAGACTGATCGTTGATGATGAATTCCATGCCGATCCGCGAGGGCTCCTCTTCTTTAAGCGTTTTGTGAGCCAAGACATTGCGAACCCGTTCCAGGAGATATTCATTCTGGTACGGCTTGGTGATGAAATTACTGGCCCCGGCGGTCAGACCCTGGATGATGTCCTTGGGGTCGGTCAATGAGGTCAGCAAAATGACCGGGATGGGGCGTGTCTTCTCATTGATCCGTATCCTCCGGCAAAGCTCGAAACCATCCATCTCCGGCATCACAATGTCGGAGATGACCAGTTGGGCCGGGCCGGCGGCCAGCCTTTCCAACGCTTCCTGCCCTCCTCGGGCTACCTCCACTCGGTAGCCCTCCCTCGTTAAGACGTGTTCCAGCATGGCTGCTTGGGTAAGGCTATCCTCGACGACCAGAATTTGGATGATTTCAGCCTGCGGCAGCATGACAGCCCGCGGCAGCGTGTACTGCATCTCGATATCCTCACCGTCCAGACATGGATTGATGGGCCAGGCTTTCCAGCATCGTGACGATCTGCTCCGGGCCCAGGAGAAAATCGACGACTCCCAAAGCCACTGCAGTGCCGGGCATGCCGAACACGGCAGAGCTCTCCTCGTTTTGAGCGATCGTCACCCCGCCTTGCCGGTGAATGGCTCCCAGCTCGCGTGCGCCGTCGCTGCCCATCCCGCTCAGCAGCACGCCGATGCTCTGCGCGCCCCATTGCTTGGCGACGGAGCGGAAGAGGAAGGAGACCGAGGGCCGAAGATCATTCTCCGGAGGATCCTTGCTGAGGGTGACGCGATCTGCGGCATCTAATCCGAATTGCCGGTCATCCGGCGCAAGGTAGACGTGACCCGGCAGAAGAGGGGCAGCCTGTTGTGCCAGCTCGACTGAGAGGTGGATGGTGTCTTTCAGCCAATCTACCATCCCCTGGATGAAACCCTGGGAGATGTGTTGCACGATCAGGATGGGCAGGGGGAAATCCCCGGGCAGCTCGCTCAAGATGCGGGCCAGGATCGATGGCCCCCCGGTGGAGGCGCCGATGGCGATGCCGCGAAAGCCGGTCTTTCTTGGTTTCTCCAGAGCGCCAAGGATCGGAGCCGGGGTTGTGCCGCCCGCTTGACCATTCGCTATCCTCAAGGGCAGGCTTAATTTCGGGTGGCGTCGCACCACCTTCACTTCCGCCATCGCCTTCACCAACTGCAGCAGACGCCTGCCGGAGTCGCTGCTGAGCGATGCGCTGGTCGGTTTTTCCACCACTCCCAAGGCGCCGGCTGCCAAGGCTTGGAAGGTGAGGTTAACCTCTTTTTGATTGAGGGCGCTGCTGACCACGATGATCGGCAGGGGCATGTTCTCCATCAAAGTGCGGGTTGTCTCGATCCCATCGATGCCGGGCATCACCACATCCATCGTCACCACGTCGGGGTGATGCGAAGAAACCATAGTAAGGGCTTCCTTCCCGTCTTTGGCGATGCCGATCACCTCAATGGTTGAATCCTGGGAGAGCAATTGGTTCAAGAGCTGCTGGGCGGTTGGCGAATCATCAACGATCAAGACCCGGATCATGGGAGTAGCTTTCTCCTCATAGCAAGCCGCGGATGACCTCCAACAGGTTGCCCTGGTCGAAGCTGCTCTTGATGATGTAGGCGTTCGCCCCAGCGTCGATCCCCCGCTCGCGGTCTTCTCGGGTCTCCTTCCCGGTCACCAGGACAACCGGCAGGTTACTGACTTTCGGATCGCCGCGGATGGCTTGGGTCAAAGCGAAGCCGTCCATGCGCGGCATATCGACATCGCTAACCACCAGATCGGAAGGTTCGCTCTTGAGGGCGGTCCAGCCATCCATCCCGTCCACGGCTGTGCGCACGGAATAGCCCGCTGCTTCCAGGATGTTTTTCAGCAACATGCGCGAGGTGATCGAGTCCTCCACCACCAGGATCGAAGCCCGTCGGCGTTTTGTTGCCACAGGCTCCTGGCGGGGAGCCGTCCCGGCCATCTTAGCCCGCGGCAGCTCGATAGCCCCCGGCAGGGCGACAGCCCGCGGCAGCGTGATCCTGGCGGATTTCAGCAAGTCGGGGACGTTGAGGATAGGGGCAATCCGGCCTGTTCCCAAAACAGTGGCTCCGGCCACGTTGCGCACCCGGGCCAGTTGTTTGCCCAGGCTTTTCACCAGCACCTCTTGTTCGGAGTGGACCTGGTCGACCTGGAAGGCGATCCGTTCCCCCGCCGCGGTGAGGATCAAGACCGGGAAAATTGCGGCCGGTACGGTTTCAGGGACAGTGGAAACGAACTCCAGGACATCCGCCAGACGCACCAAAGCAAGAGGTTCCTCCCCCAAAGCCAGCATCTCTTTGCCCTCCACCTTATGCACCTCTTCCTGGCGGACGCGCAGTACGCGCTCGACATAAGCCGTGGGGATCACCAGCATTCTCCCGTCGGCACTGACCAGCACGCCACGGAAACGGGCCAGGGTAATGGGCAACAAGAGGCGGAAGGAGGAACCTTGCCCGAGCTTGCTTTCTACCGAGGCCTGGCCCCCCAACTTTTCCGCTCCTTCACGCACAATGGCCAAGCCCAGGCCGCGGCCGGAGATCTCTGTGACCCTCTCCTTGGTGCTGACGTCAGAGCGGAATACCAGCTCCATTGCCTCCCTTTCGGAGAGCGTTTGGCTTTCTTCCTCGCCAAGCAGACCGTGGGAGACGGCTGAGGCCAGCACTTGACGCGGATCGATCCCTGCTCCGTCGTCAGCCACCAGCACTTCTACCTTGTTTCCCACTTGGGTGACATGAAGGCGAATCGTCCCGGTGGAAGGCTTGCCCGCGGCGATGCGGCTTTCCGGGAGTTCGACGCCATGATCAATGGCATTGCGCAAGAGGTGGATGAGGGGATCCTTGATCTCCTCCAGGATGCGTTTGTCGATCTCAACCTCCCCCCCTTGGATGCGCAGTTCCACTTCTTTCTTCTGTTCTCGGGAGAGATCCCGGACCAGCTTCGGGAAGATGCTCAGCAGCGTGGCAGAAGGCAGGAGAAGGAGTTTCTTGGCCTCCTCCAGCAACTGATCCACCATTCCCGACAAGAAACGGACATCCTCCTGCATGGCCAACTCGAGCGAAGCCAGGCGAGAAGCGAGAGTAGCTTGCACATTCTGATCCCATTCCCGCAAGGAACCGGATTTGCTTGTCGCCGGGGAGCCTGCGTTCCGATGCAGGGTTTCCTGCGAAGCTGGGCACACCAGCGAAGAGGCTCTTTGTTCCTTTCGCCACTGTTCCAGGAGAACGAGGATCTCCCGCAAATCTCCCGTCCGTTGACTCCAAGCCAATTTGGCGGAGAGCAGTTCCTCTGCCTCCAATAGAAGTTGGTCCAATTTGGTGGCTGATACGCGAATGGTCTCGGAGAAGGAGGGGGCGTGAAAGAGTGGAGCTTCATTGGTCTGGGGTCCAAGATCTCTTTGACCCGGGACTCGGGATATTGGACCATGGACCGCATTCAATAGACCAGGTGGAAGAGGCCCTTCCCGGTTGATCGGAGTAGATTGATCCGGTGGGAAAACAGGAGTCTGTTCTTCGGGCTCTATCATGGGAGCAGGTTCTCTGACGGTAGGAGCGATGACGGTAGGAGCGATGGTGAGAAGAGCGCGAACTTGATCCAACCCTCGATGCAACTGATCAAAGAGGGACGGTTCAGGAGAAAGCCGGCCTTTCTTCCAATCCGCTAAAGTGGTCTCCATGGACTGGCAAAGGGTTGCTGCTTCTCCCAGGTTAACGGCTCGGGCTGCCCCCTTCAAGCTGTGCATCTCCCGAAAAGCTTGTTCGACCAGGGAAGCTGTTTCTGCCGGGGGAGGGCTCTGTTCCAAGCGGAGGAGGGCATCGGCGATGGCTTGCAAATGTTCCTCAGCTTCCACCTGGAAGGTCTCCCACAGTTTGGCCAGAAACTGCTCTTCCTCGATCATTATCCGGTTAGACCTTGTACCGTTCAGCCAATGTCTTTAACTGCCGGCCCAGCGCATTTAAATCTTTGGCAGCCGTCTCCAACTGCCTCGTCGAGGCGACATTGGCCGCGCTGGCCTGCTTGATGCTCTCCATGGCTTGCGCTGTCTGTTCCATCCCGATTAACTGTTCCTGGCTGGAGGCAGCGATCTGCGTAGCTGCTTGCACGGTTTCCTCCACTCCGCCGGCCAGTTGCAAGATGGACCGGCCGGCTTCAGTGGAGAGGAGGACGCCCGCCTCGACTGCTTTGCTTCCCTGTTCGGTGATCATGGCTGCCGAGCTGGTCGCTTTCTGGATGTCGTTAAGGATGGAACGGACTTGGGTGGTGGCCTGCTTGGACTGTTCGGCTAGATTGCGAATTTCCTGCGCCACTACGCCGAAGCCTTTGCCTTGTTCCCCGGCTTTGGCCGCCTCGATGGCCGCATTTACCGCCAACAGGTTGGATTGCTCGGCGACATCGCTGACCGTAGCAATGATCTCCCCGATGGCCTGGCTTTGCTCGGAGAGACGAAGGATGCTGGCCGCGATAGAGTTCATCTGCTCGCGGATCCGATTCATAGCCTCTGCCGCCTGGTTGACGGATTGTTCACCCCGTTGGGAGACCTGAGCCACCTCCTGGGTGCTCTCCGATACCTGGCGCGCCTTTTGGCTGGCCAACTTGGCTGTCTGGCGCACCTCTTCCACTGTCGCCGTGGTCTCGCTGACGGCAGCCGCTGATTGGGTGGCGCTGGCCGCCAATTGCGAGACCGTGGCTTGGATCTCCGCGCTGGTGGAGGCCAAGGAGTTGACCCCGGCATAGATGGCCTGCACCTGCAAACGCAGCGCTTCCACCATTCCCTTGAAAGTGCGGGCGAGTGTGCCGATCTCATCGCTGCGACGAGAGGAAATTGATTCCACAGTGAGGTCTCCCTCGGTGACCCGCGCTGCCGCTATTGCCATCGATCGGATCGGGGAAGCGATCCAGCGGGCGGCGAAGAAGGCCACCAGCAGAACGATAAGCGCCGCGATGCCGGCGATCAGCAGGATCTGATTCCCCAGCAGCGTGATCGAAGCATAGGCCTCAGCTTGGCCGATCTTGGCATCCAACCCCCAGTCGAAATCGGCGCCCAATCCTTGAACCTCTTTCAAGCCTAGATTCGTGTAGGCGATCAGGGCCAGGTTCCCTTGATAGTCTGTGGCTAATAGATGGCCCGTCTTCCCCTGCAGCGCCTCCTGGGCAGCCAGGCTGGCCACTTTTGTCTCCAGGATCTTGCCGCCCCTGGCGGTGTCCGAGCGCATTTGCATGTCCTGACCGAAGACTGCCACTTCCCCGCTGGACCCCATGCCGGCCTTCTGGCTGACCAGAGCGGTAAGGCGGTCGTTGTCCAGTTGAAGAACCACCACGCTGGTTACTGCGCCAGTGTTCTTATCCAGCACCGGAGCTCCCACGAAGAGGGCCGGTTCACCGGAGGGGACGTACTGGCTCAAGTCCTCCATGGCGGCTTTCCGTGTAGAGCGCACTTTCTGCCATAGTCGAGCCAGGCCGCTGTCCTTGTAGGGGCCGGTGACTAGGTTGGTTCCCAAGTCGCTCTCTTTTGAGGTGCTGTAGAGCACATGCCCGTGAGACCCGCAGATCAGCAGCAGGTCGCGAAGGCGCATCGCTTCTAAGAAGGGGCGGTAGAGTGGGTCGATCTGATTGTAGAGAGCCAGATAGGAGGGGGTGGAGACGTTCAACGAACCATCGGTCGGGGCAGCCTCGTGGTAGGGTTGGAGCAAGCTCATCGCTTGCTCGGTTTCGACGCTCCCCGCCGCGAACTCGGCTTGAGCGATGCGCTGAGTGAAGTTATCCAGAATTTGTTCCTTTTTGGTGTCCCGTACCGCCTCCAGTTTCTGGAAAGCCTGATCCTCGAGGATGGCTTGCGCATCGGTGAAGGACAGAACCCCGATGGCGGCGATGGGAATCAGCGTAACGACCAGGAAAATCAGCATCAGTCGGACCTGCAAGCTGTTGAACAACCCTCTTTGCCGGCGAATCACGGTCGAGTCCACGTCAGTTATCTCCTTCTTCTCTTGGGGTGGAAAAATGGCAGTGCCACACAAAGTTATTAGCCCCCGGCAGCTTGACAGCCCCCGGCAGGGTGTTCTGGGTCAAGATCCCGTTTTGGGATCTTATTAGCCCCCGGCAGGGTGTTCTTAATACCGGACTCATAAGACTTCCTCCTGCACCAGCAGATGGGCGCTGCCGATCAGTTTCAAGCCATCCAGCAGAATCAGGCCTTCCGCTGTGACCCCCCGCAGGAACTCAGCGCCTACTCCGCCTAAGGTCGGTAGATCGGCCTGTAAGGTTTCTAAGCGGAGGCTGCGAATCCCCAACACGGACTCGGCCAGAAGACCAAACTCGATCCCCTCGCGTTGGACCACAATCACCGGGTTGTTTCCCTCGATGGTTCCCGCCGGGATCCCGAAGATTCTGCGCAAGTCCACCACGGAAAGGATCTGACCCCGCAGGTTGATCAAGCCGAGGACAAAAGGAGGGGTGCAGGGCACAGGAACCAGGCTGCGCAAGGGAACCACCTCCCGCACATGAACGGTCTCCAGGCCATACAGCTCATCGGCCAAACGGAAAGTGAGCGCTTGCAAGGATTCCCCTTCTTGCTCGACCGGAGCCGGCTTTTGGCGTAGCGCTTGGGCTCGCAGGCGAAGGGTTTCCTGGGGGTCGCTGGGTGGCATCAGGGCTCCTCCTGTACGGCTAAGGGGGCAATGATCTCCAGCCAGCGGCCGGCGGTCAAGTCACTTCCCTCGGGAAGGGTCTGGTCTGGAGCGTATCGCTCCAGGTAGCCGAGCGCTTGCTGAAATTGACGGTGCGCTTTCTGCGCTTGGCCCTCCTCAAGCAAGAGATTGCCGACCATATAATGAGCCATGACGAAGCCAGGGTCCAGGTAAAGAGCTTTGCGCAGACTGGAAAGAGCCTCCTCCTTCTCTCCTTGCTCGATCAAAATGGCAGCCAGAAGATAATGCGCGTGAGCATCCAGCTTATCTTTTAGGACGGCTTGCCGGCACCACTTCAGCGCCTCGGCTTTCTCTCCCTGGTTGGCCAGACAGCGTGCCAATAGCGCCAGAGCGCGAGGGCTTCGCTCCAGGTTGTTGTCTTGCCGAAGGATGGCGATGGCCTCGCCGTACTGTGCCTGACGATAGAACTCCTCTGCTTGCGGCGGAACGGAAGCCTGCAAACCAGCGCTTGCGGAGGGGCTCTTCTCGTAGCGAACCGTGTGGGGACGATGGGGTGGCGGCTGGAGAGTGGGTGCGACGTGGGGCGTTTTCGGCAGAACACCCTGCCGGGGGCTGTCTTGTTGCCGGGGGCTGTCTTGAGGGCGGGTTTGAAACCCGCCCCTACGCGGGCTGTCTTGAGGGCGGGTTTGAAACCCGCCCCTACGCGAGCTATCATCTACCGCGGTTGGATCTGCCCCCGCGAAAGCAGGGATCGATGTCCCTGCTTCATGGGAGGGGTGTTTTCGATAGCCGAGGAAACCATCGAATAGGATCGGGCGAAAGAAGCGGGCCAGGTTGACCGAAGTCTCGGTGGGGCTGGTGACCAGCCAACCATTGTCGGCCAAAGCCCACTGAAAGAGAGTAGCGGCATGTTCACGAGCCGTCTCGGTGAAATAGATCATGACGTTTCGACAGAGAAGAAGATGGACTGTCGCAGATTGCAACAAGTGGAAGGGAAAACTTGGGCTCGCTAGGTTCCAGGAGGCGAAACGAACCCTCTCTCGAAATACGGGGAGTATTCTCCAGTGACCCGGTTTTTCTTCAACGAAGCAATCCGTCTTCAACCACGGGGGCGCGTTGCGGAAGGACCAGTTGCCATAGCTTCCTACTTCTGCGGTTCGTAGAAAGGAGGGGTTGAGGTCGGTTCCCAGGATATGCACATCCCACCCTGTCTTGAAAGCGCCCAGGCGGTGGAGCAAGATGGCCAAGGAGTACGGTTCTTCGCCCGTGGCGCAACCTGCGCTCCAAATCACCAAGCGCCGGCCGTTCTCTGATTGCTCCTTCAATAGTGCCGGAAGAATCTGCGTTTCTAAAGCCTGGAAGGCTGCTGAGTCACGGAAAAAGAAGGTTTCACCGATGGTGAGATGGCCGGCCAGGAGGCCGATCTGTTCGGGTGAGAGGGTGGCTGCCTGCAACCACTGGGCAAAAGGCTCTTCTTTCGCAAAGCCGAAATCAGCAGCCGCTGAGCGCAAGCCGCGCTCCAAATCGCTGTACTTTTCCGCAGGGAACTGCAGCCCGATAACACCCGACAAAGCTTGGCCAACGTCTTCCAAGAGCCGGGGCTCCAGCGTCAGGGGAGGCGCAACTGTTCGGGAAGGGTTGATCATGGCTCCAATGCCTGGGTCAAGGCTTTCTCTTCCGCTTGGTTCAGGAGTTGAGCCAAGTTGAGAACCTGGATCAGCCCCTGCTCATCCCGCAGAATGGCCTTGACTTGGTCACTTCCGGGAAAGACATGCGAAGAATCAGTCACATTTTCAGGTAAGCAATGATGAACCTCCAGGGCTTGATCAATCACCAAGGTCAGGCGGCGCACCGGAGTGTGAGCGATGATAAATTGATCCCCAGGGGAAAGGGGTTGCACGGGAAGACCCAGGACGACGCGGAGATCGATGACCGGCAAGACCTCTCCTTGGATGTCGATCATCCCCAGGATTGTCTCCGGCAGATGAGGAAGCGGTGTCACCGCGGCTGCTCGCACGACGCGTTCCACCTCGGCCAGGGATAGGGCGCAGCGACGATCGCCGATGCTGAAGACCAACAAATAAGATCCGGCTGCTGCCTCGCCGACTTCCGCAGACGGGCTGTCCTTCCATTGTGAGCTCATCCCGTTTTTTCCCATCCGTCATTTGTAGCAGAAAAGCCCATTCTTTGGCTATTCTTCAGATAGGCAGGCTGCATGTAGGCTCCATAAGAACTCATCGGCTATACTGACATCACGCGACTGAGGAGGCAACAAAATGCACGTGTTACAACTGAAAACGCAACGAAGACAGGAACTGCAAGAGATCACGAAGAAGATCCAACTGGCGGTCCACACCTTGGGTTTAAGGGAAGGGGCGGCGCTGGTCTACGTGCCGCACACCACGGCTGGATTGGTGGTCAACGAGAACGCGGACCCTTCCGTGAGTGAGGATATCCTAGCTCATCTGGAGCGACTGGCGCCGACGGTGGGATCCTATCGTCACAGCGAGGGGAACTCGGCAGCGCACATCAAGTCGGCCTTGACCGGGGTATCCCTGCTGGTCCCCGTGAGCCAGGGAGAGCTGGTCTTGGGAACCTGGCAAGGGATCTTCTTTGCTGAATTCGATGGTCCCCGCTCGCGACAAGTCTGGGTACAGGCACTGACGGATGGGGGCGCAACGAAAACGGTGAAAGAACCAGGAGGCTAAGGGATCAGGGCAGAGAACCAGTGGGCTAACGGCAAACGGTAGAGGCCGAAGGCCAGGCCGGTCACAAGCGCGATAACTCCTCCGGTGGCAAAGCCGGCCAGCACGTCGCTGGCGTAATGAGCGCCAAGATAAATGCGACTGAGCCCAACAAGAAGAACCACAGCCAAGGTGAAGACCATCAACAGCCAACGCAATTGTGGTGGCACGAACTGATAAAGGACAAAGGCCAGCAGCAGGTAGAAAGCGGTGCAACTATTGGCGTGCCCACTGGGGAAGCTGGCGCCGAAGGTGCGAACCTGGCAGTCCCCTTCGGGGCGCGGGCGGCTGAAGACGAGCTTCAGGATGCCTACTATCACGGCGCTGACGACAGCGACGGTACAGATCGCCAAGGCTTCCCATCTGGCGCCGGCCAGGAATAGGGCGCCTGCGGCGAGGAGGGCGATCAGACTGAAGACCACGTTCTCTCCCAGGGAGGAAGCCAATCGCATCAGACGATCTTTGTTGCGCGTGGGGTTGGCGCGGATCCAACTGGAGATCTCCAAGTCGAAGGACTCCAGTTCTTCCCGAAGCAGGTTGCGTGCGGGTTGAGCGGCAGCGAAGAGGCAAGTGACAGCAGATCCCAGAGTGAGGAAAAAACTATAAAGCTCCAGGATAAACTTGCTGGCTAGCGTAACTCTTCTCGTTCTCATAGACCCTGCATGCTCGGATGCTATTCTACCTGAAACTCCAGATCTTTTCCTCTTTTTGAGATCTCTCAATCCAAAATGTATGTGACTGCAGCCTGTCGCACAACTCTCAGAATATGGTTCTTTCTTAAACCGAGTGGGTTTGGCAGTCTGAGGGTAAACAAGGTCTCTGGGATCATCAAGGCTGGCGGCAACGAGTCAACTTGCGGCAGCTCGATAGCCCCCGGCAGCTCGATAGCCCCCGGCAGCTCGATAGCCCACGGCAGGGTGTTCTGGAGAATGAGGCAACACCATGCTGAGACCGTCCGTGCCTGGGCGGGTTTGAAACCCGCCCCTACGAGAACCAAGGTGGTGGAAACCCTATCCCCGGGACCATTGCTATCCCCGGGACCGCCGCACCCCAGTGCGGCATCTGCAGTGAACAGACGGAAGCCAACCGTTCTAGGGATGACCGCTCCTGGGATCTTCGGCTTTCCTGGGAGGAACGAGACGCCCAAGGATGCCATGGGCGCCACGGTCCCAGAAATAGTCATCCCCTTTTACTTTTAAGGTCTCAGCGACCCCGAAATGATTTACGCCGGAGTGTCCCCCGTAGGGGCGGGTTTCAAACCCGCCCTTGCCAAAGCGGCTTACTCAATGACGTTGATAGAAGGCGCAATCGTGGTCGTCAGGACGGTGAAGAAGTGAGAAAATGAACCTTAGGCCAATAGCCAGTGACGTTGAGATCAATGCGAGGATTATTACTAAGGCGACCAGTTGCTTTATTATGAAAGTGCTTGACTTATAGATACCATTTTCGCATAGTCAAGGCATTGCCAATTGGAAGGGGGTACGAACGATTGCTGCATTATTCTTTCTGTAAGCCCAGGGGGCTCATCGAAGCGCTTCAAGTCCTGAGCGAGTACGGCGGCCGGGCTCGCATCGCAGCCGGCTGTAGCAACCTTTTGCCTGACCTCAAGGCTCGTCACTTGCAGGATTGCCTGCTGGTCGATATCAGTGAGCTGGAGGGGTTGCGTGGGATTCAAGCCGAAGGGAATTGGGCCACTGTCGGCAGCCTGACGACTATCGCCGAGTTGGGTGGTTCACCTCTCCTCCGCGAAGGAGCGCCACTACTCTGGCAAGCCTGTCAGTCCTTCGGCGACCCCCTGGTGCGCAACCGCGCCACTTTGGGCGGTAATCTGGGTCATGCTTCACCGGCTGCCGACACCGCTCCTCCACTTCTGGCCATGGAGACTTCGGTGCTTGCTGAGAGCTTATCGGGAGGGAGGCGAGAGTTTCCTATCGCTGAACTCTTCGCTGGCCCTGGACGGACCAATCTGAGACCGGGTGAGCTGATCCTTTCCTTGCGCTTTCCTCTCTTCGAGAGGAAGAAGGTGGCATTCGTCAAGTTTGGGCTTCGCAATGCCATGGCGATTTCATTGGCCAGCGCTGCTCTATCTCTACGCATGGAAGACGGGTTGATGCAAGATGTTAAGTTGGCCTACGGCTCACTGGCTGCCACTCCATTCCGTGCATTTCGCACAGAGGAGTGCCTGACGGGGATGCCGTGTAATGAAGAGACGCTTGTTCGAGCTTCTACCGAAGCCCAGGGAGAAGTGCGACCGATCACCGATATACGCGCTTCCTCTTCCTATCGGCGTCTATTGGCCGGCGCACTGTTGCGTCAAGCCGCCCGCGCGGCTTTATCTTGAAGGAGTGGATGATGGAGATCCAAAGCGACCTGAAAGTAACTATTCGAGTTAATGGAGTGGCGGTGAGCGCACCTGTCCAAGCTGCAGACTCACTGCTCGACTTCCTGCGGAACCAAGCTCGCGCCACAGATGTGAAATGCGGCTGCAATCAAGGCGATTGCGGCACTTGCACGGTGGTTTACGACGGGAAGGCGATAAAATCCTGTTTGGTTCTCGCTGCCCAGGCCGATGGCAAGGAGGTTCGCAGTTTGAAGGGATTAATGGATGACCCTCTCATGCAAAGTTTACAGAACGCCTTCCTGGAATGTGGCGCCGTGCAATGCGGTTTCTGCACTCCTGGGATGTTGATGGCTTCGTGGAGTCTGCTTCAGGACAACCCGAATCCGACCCGGGAAGAGATGCGCCAGGGGATCTCGGGCAATCTTTGCCGCTGCACCGGCTATAAGAAAATCCTGGACGCCATCTCGATGGCCGCAGCGCTACTTTCCACAGAACACCCTGCCGGGGGCTATCGAGCTGCCGGGGGCTATCGAGCTGCCGGGGGCTATCGAGCTGCCGGGGGCTATCAAGCTGCCGCGGGCTATCAAGTTGCCGCGAATCCCGCTGATCCACGTGACCGTCTGGATGGCCAAGCACAAGCGAAAGCCAACTATCTCCTGTTAGGGGGTGGCTAAGATGTCGATCACCATCGGCAAAGGAATCCCGAAAGTCGACGCCCAACATAAAGTTCGTGGGGACACCATCTACGCCGACGACTATACTGTTCCCGGCATGCTCTACGGCAAGGTCTTGCGAAGCCGTTACCCCGCCGCCCGGATCCTGGCCCTGCGCACCGCGCGAGCCGAGCATCTGGAAGGAGTGCATGCAGTGATTACGGCCAAGGACATCCCCCATAATGAACTGACCGCTCGATTCGGACAGTCCACCAGCGTGGGGGTGCAGTTCGAGGGGATTTACCGGGTCATGGCTGATCAGGAAGTGCGCTACTTCGGCGAACCAATCGCCTTGGTGGCAGCGGAAACTCCCGAGTTGGCGGAGCAGGCTTGCCAGATGATCGAAGTGGAGTACCAACCGCTGGAAGGGATCTTCGACCCGGTGAGGGCAATGGCGCCGGGGGTTCGCCAAGTCGCGGAAAAACCGCAGAACATCGCCAGCCATTTCAAGATCCGCAAAGGGAATGTCGAGGAAGCCTTTGCTTCTGCGGATGTCGTTGTGGAAGGCGCATACCAGGTTCCCTATCAAGACCACGCCTACCTGGAGCCAGAATCGGGGGTGGCTTGGGTGGACGAGGATGGGACCATCAACATTCGCGTCTCCAGCCAAGTCATCGAGCACTTCCGGGAAGTGGCCGAGGTGCTGGATCTTCCCCACAGCCGCGTCCGCTACCTGGGCACCTGGATCGGAGGCGGCTTCGGTGGGAAAGAAGACATCACCGTGGAGTCTTTCCTGGCTCTCCTGGCATGGAAGACGCGCCGGCCGGTGAAGTTGACCTACACCCGCGCTGAATCCTTGCTTACGCACAGCAAACGCCACCCCTTCTTCATGGAATACAAGACCGGCGCTAAAAAAGACGGCCAGATCGTAGCCGTACAGGCCCGCTTGATCTCCGACGCCGGTTCCTACTCTGCTCTCTCCCCCTGGGTATTGCTGTATGCCACTGTCAATGCGGCCGGACCCTACCATGTGGATAATGTCTGGGTAGACTCATACGCAGTGATGACCAATACGCCTATCACCAGCGCCTTTCGCGGTTTCGGCGCCCCTCAGGTCAACTTTGCCTACGAATCGCAGATGGACGAAATATCCCACCGCCTGGGGATCGATCCCTTGGAATTGCGCCGGCGCAACTTCCTGCGTCAGGGCGACTCATTGGATACTGGCTGGGTCTACGACCGACCGGTGGCTATCAGCGAGGCGGCGGAAGTGGCTTGGCAAGCGCTGGGTCCCAAACCGACCTCCCCGAACCCGCAAGTGGCAATCGGGCACGGCCTGGGAGCTGGGATGTGCAGCTACGGCCGCCTGACCTTCTTGCACGACACCTCGCGTTCCTATATCAAGTTGGAGTTGGATGGATCGGCTATCATTCGCTGCGGCGTGCCGGATCTGGGCGGGGGTCAGGGGCATATCCTCTGCCAAATTGCCGCCGAGGAACTGGGCTTGGCCATCGAGCGCATCAAACTCTACATCACCGACTCGCAGTTGACCCCCTTGGCCGGTACCACCACTGCCACCCGTCAGCTTTACATGTCGGGCAACGCCACCCTGAAGGCGGCTCGCATCTTGCGCGGGCGCATGTTGGAGAAAGCCTCTGGAATGCTAAGCGTGCCGGTCGAGGATCTAGAGGTGCAGGCAGGAAAGGTTCTCTCCAAGAGCCAACCGGAGAAATCGGTCGGCTTGGTTCCGTTGGTCAACCGGATGTCTACGGAAGGGGAGGAACTTTTCGTGGAATCCCAATTCAATGCGCCTTTCACTTCTATCCCGGCCAGTGAAGTGATCGAAGGGCAGATCCACCCTGACTACACTTTCGGCGCCTATGCGGTGGAAGTGGAGGTAAACCGGGAAACCGGCGCTTTGCGCGTACCCCGCATTGTGGCCTGCTTCGATGTCGGCAAAGCTCTTAACCCAGTCATTGTGGAGGGGCAGATCGAAGGTGGAGGGATTCAGGGTTTCGGCTACGCCTTGACTGAGGACATGAAGATCGAGAAGGGGGTCATTCAAACCCCTTCCTTCGCTGAGTACCTGATCCCCACTGCTGTCGATGTCCCCGATCTAGAGACGATCCTCTTGGAATCAGGCACTGGTCTTGGCCCTTATGGCGCAAAAGGCATCGGCGAGCCGCCCATGGTTTCCATCGCTCCCGCCCTTACCAACGCCATCTATGATGCGGTGGGGGTGCGGGTCACTTCTTTGCCGGCCACGCCGGAGAAGATTCTGATGGGGATGCTTGCCCAGGAGGAAGGTGGCGGATGAGCGATTCGTCTTTCCTCTCTATTGGCACTGATACGCCTCGTAAAGACGGGGTAGCCCGCGTTACCGGGGCTGAGCAATACGCTTGCGATATCGACCTGCCGGGGATGTGGATTGCCGTCACCCTGCGCAGCCCACACCCCCATGCCAAGATCCTGAGCGTCGATACCGCTGCTGCTTGCGCGCTGGGAGCAGTGGTATTGACTGCGGACGATGTGCCGGAGGTCTATTACAACGAGCGCGGCGTCTCTGTTCCGGCCAAAACTTACCGCGACCGGCTGGTCTTGCCGCGAAAAGCTCGCCATGTTGGTGAGGCAATCCTGGCGGTGGCCGCGCCGACCGAGGAGCTGGCTTTCCAGGCATTGCGAGCGATCAAAGTGGAATACCAGCTTTTGCCTCCAGTATTGGATGCCGAACAAGCGATGCTACCCCAAAGCGCTCCCCTTTATGACCGAGTCTTTTTCGGCGAAGACCACCTGGAAGTGAAGGCCAACATCGCCTGCGAGCGGGAGATCCATGTCGGCGACGCCCAGGCTGCGCTGGCTAGCTCGGATTTCGTCTTCGAGGAGACCTTCCAATTGCAGCGCATTTATCACCACCAGATGGACACGAAGACTGCTGTAGTCAAACCGGAGCCGGACGGGGGTCTCACTGTTTGGTGTACGACCCAATCCATTCATAACGTACGCATCCAACTGGGGCGCATTTTCGGCATCCCCCTCAGTAAGATTAACGTGAAAAAGACCGCGCTCGGCGGATCCTTCGGCTCGTCCATTCAGATGAACTCGGTGATCCCCATTGCTGCCGCTTTGGCCTTAAAAGCCAAGCGGCCGGTGAAGTTAGTCAGCTCGCGCGAGGATGACGCATACGATCACACCAATTACCCGGGGCGGATTCAACTGAAGGTGGGCGTCAACCGGGACATGTCCATCACTGCTGCCGAGTGCCACTTCCTGGTCGATATCGGCGCCCACCAAATCCAGGCCTATCCCCTCCTGGGAAGCACCGCCGGATGGCTGGTTTCCCTTTACCATTGGAAGAATGTGGACTATTGGGCGAAAGCCGTCTATACCAACAAGGTGCCGGCTTGCGCTATGCAAGGGTACGGCAACCCGCAGATGAATTTCGCAGTGGAGTCGATGGTGGAGATCATCGCCGAGCGTTGCGGCTTCGACCCCATCGCTTTCCGCTTGCGCAACTACGTCGGAACGGGTGACGAGTTCTGGGGGCAGGGTCCTACCGTGCGTTCTATTATCAAGAGCTGCGGCGTAGAGGAATCTCTGCGCATTGGAGCGGAGAAGATCGGGTGGAGCGAACGGGGCCAGCCAAGTCAGAAGACAGGCCGTCTGCGGCGAGGAATCGGTCTGGGACGAGGTTTTCACACCTCGGGCGCCGGGGCGCCCCAACCAGCAGAGGTGATCGACTATTCCTCGGCCACGGTGAAGATCAACGAAGACGGCAGTGTTGACTTGATGCATCCACTGATGGATTTGGGAGGCGGCGCCAACGACGCACACGCCAAGATCGTGGCTGAAACCTTGCAAGTGCCTATGGCGCTGGTTAACCTTTCCCCGGTCGATACGCGCACGACCGGCTATGATGTTTGCACCCATGCCAGTCGGGGTATCTATGTGGGCGGTGCGGCGGCGTTACAGGCTGCCCGAGAAGTCAAAGGGAAGCTGCTGGATTTCGCCGGACGCCTGTTGAATGAATTCCCCGAACACCTCGAGCTCGTCTTTGATCCTCAAGACCAGCAGACTTATGTCCAAACCCGGAGCATCCAGCCTGAGACAGGACTGCCTGCGACTGAACTGCCTGCGACTGAACTGCCTGCGACTGAACTGCCTGAGGCTAGACAGCTCGCGGCAGCTCGACAGCCCCCGGCAGCTCGACAGCCCCCGGCAGCTCGACAGCCCCCGGCAGCTCGACAGCCCCCGGCAGGGAGTCCTGCCAAACGGATCACTCTTGCTGAGGCGGCCAAGATGGGTATGGTCAATGGTTGGGGCACTCTCATTGCCACCGGCAGCTTGCGCCAGAAAAATTGCCCTCCTTCTTTCGTCACCAACTTCATCGAGGTGGAAGTGGATACTTGGACGGGAGTTGTGCGAATCCTTCGCGCCGTCTGTTTAGCCGACTGCGGCACGCCAATCAACCCAGCCTTGGCTGCCGGCCAGTTGGAAGGCTCGCTGGCTCGATATGGCGGGTACGCTTTGGGAGAAGCCACTGAACACCGGCCGGACACGGGCGCGCTTTTTTGCGAGGGTTTCATTACCGACAACAAGATCTTTACCACTTGTGAGATGCCGCGAGAGGACAATCTGCAGACCTACTTTACCCACACCTATGAGCCCAGTGGGCCCTACGGCGCCAAAGGATTGGGGGAAGCAGCCGGCAACTCGGTTGCTTCGGCGGTGGCGAACGCAGTACACAACGCCATCGGCCTGCGTTTCACCAGCTTGCCCATCACCCCCGAGCGCATACTGGCCGCTTTGGCGAGCAAGGAGGGTCTTCCATGCTAAGCGATACCAAGATATTGCCCGGCGAATTCGAGTACTTCCAACCACAGACCCTGACGGACGCTCTCGCCTTGCTGGCTCAGTGGGGTTCTCGCGCTAAAGTATTGGCGGGGGGAACCGACCTGATCGTAAAGATGAAGCGCCTGCTGGTGGAACCGGAATGCTTGGTCAGCGTACAAGACCTGCCGGAGCTGCACGGAATACGGCAAGAACAGCTCGACGGCCAACCAGCCGACGAAGTCGCCGGAGGCGCAAGCCTTCGTAGGGGCGGGTTTGAAACCCGCCCTCCAGACAGTGCGTGGCAACATGCACTGGTCATCGGAGCAGCGACTCCTTTGTCTCTTGTGGAAAAAGACCCCTTGGTGCGGTTGCACTACAGCGCTCTTTACGAAGCCTTGCGCTCAATGGCAGCTATCGCCGCACGCAACATGGGCTCAATCGGAGGCAACCTGGCCAACGCTTCCCCTGCCGCGGACACCGCTCCTCCCCTCATCGTCCTCGATGCCGTCCTTCGTCTGGCCTCCGCTCGAGGCGGTCGAACGGCGCCGGTAGAGACCTTTTTCCGAGGACCGGGCTTCTCACTGCTGGATGTGGACGAGTTGATTGTGGAGATTCTTCTTCCCCCCCCAAGGCCACAGGAGGGTTCGGCATTTCTCAAGTTAGGCCGGGTCTCTTGCGATATCTCCAAGATCAACGCAGCAGCTTGGTTTCAGCGAGAAGGGGGGCTCTGCCTCGACTGTCGTATCGCCTTCGGCTCGGTGGCCCCCATGCCGTTGCGTACGCCAGCATTGGAAAATCTGCTGGTGGGCGCGGAGATCGGCGAGAGGTTGTTACACCAGGTTTCCAGCCAAGCAGGCGCTGCTATTTTTCCCATCGATGATGTGCGCTCCAGCAGCCAGTATCGCCGTCAGGTGGCGCCGGTCCTGTTGGAGGAAGCCCTGCGCACTGCCTGGATCCGTACCGGAGGCGTCCTATGAAGAAACGAACGATCACCCTGATCGTGAATGGAGAGACTTTCGAGCTGACCGTCGTCCCCAACGAGCTGCTGCTGAACGTTCTTCGGGACCGTCTCCACCTGACCGGAACCAAGTATGGTTGCGGAGTAGGGGAGTGCGGTTCATGTACCGTGCTGTTGAACGGGAAAGCTACCCTGGCTTGTATGACTCTGGTTGTCTCTGTTGACGGAAAGGAAATCACAACAGTGGAAGGCCTCGGCCGTTACGATGCTCTCCATCCCCTGCAGCAGGCCTTCCTCGACCATTCCGCTGTGCAGTGCGGCTTCTGCACGCCGGGAGTGTTGGTCACAGCCAAAGCTTTGCTCGATGAGAATCCACACCCCAGTGAGGAGGAGATCCGCCAGTATCTGCGCGGCAATCTCTGCCGCTGCACCGGCTATACCTCAATCGTGCGTGCCATCGAGGCTGTCTCCAAAGAAGCGGGATTCTAGTGGCGCGATGTGGCAACCCGCTACCTGGATTGACCGGAGGGCGATAGTTTTCCAGTAGGAATGCCGGGTGGAAATGAACCTCGTTATTGCGGTTTGGACACGGGAGCGGACATCCAAGGAATTCCGGGTGGAAATAGATCACGTAGGGGCGGGTTTGAAACCCGCCCTGTTGTGGTTGGTCCGTTCTTTCGTTGAATCTTTCCCTGGACAACCAAAAATCGCCAAAATAGCTAAGCGAGGTGAAGGATGATAGAACAACCCCCGGCAACATTTCAGCCCCCGGCAACATTTCAGCCCCCGGCAACATTTCAGCCCCCGGCAACATTTAAGCCCCCGGCAGGGAGTCTCCGTTACGATTTCGATACGGTTATCGACCGGCACAACACGCAGTCCTTCAAATGGGACGGCGCCGCTCTGGTTTTCGGAAGATCAGACCTTCTACCGATGTGGGTGGCCGACCAGGATTTCGCCGCGCCGCCGGAAGTGGTAGAGGCGATCCAACAACGGGCTGCACATGGCATCTACGGCTACACCCTCCGCCCCCCCTCTTTCTACCAAGCGATCTGTCAGTGGCAGAAGAAACGCTTTGGCTGGGATCTGGAGAAAGAGTGGCTGTGCTTCACCCCCGGCGTAGTACCGGCAGTGGGGATCGCTATCCAAGCTTTCACCCAGCCTGGCGACGGGGTGCTTTTGCAGACCCCTGTCTACAATGCCTTCTTCCCCTTGCTGCAGGCAAACGGACGCCGCCTGGTGAGCAACCCGTTGGTGGAAGAAGGGGGACGGTACCGGATCGACTGGGAAGATCTAAGGCGCAAGTTGAAGGAAACCAAGCTGATCATCCTGACCAACCCGCACAACCCGGTCGGCCGCGTCTGGGAACGGGCGGAGCTGGACCACCTCCTGGCCCTTTGCCTGGAAGCGGGCGTGCTAGCGCTCTCGGATGAGATTCACGAAGATATCGTTTTCCCCAGCAATCGGCATATTCCTTTCGCCACCCTTTCTCCCGAGGCTGCCCGTGTTTCCCTGACCTGCATCGCCCCCAGTAAGACTTTCAATGTGGCCGGCCTGGCCTCCTCGGTGGTGATCATCCCCGACCCCGTCTTGCGTCGCCGCTTCCAAGAAGCGTTGGAGGGGCTGGAGCTGGGGATGACCAATACCTTCGGGTTGGTGGCAATGGAGGCTTGCTATCGCCACGGCGAGGCGTGGCTGGAGGAATTGATGCGCTACTTGGCGGGGAACCTGGCTTGCATAGAAAGCTTTTTGGCCAAGCGATTGCCTGGTGTGAAGATGATCCCGCCCGAAGGCACGTACTTGGCTTGGTTGGACTGCCGCTCCTTGAGACTGCCCCAAGCTGAGTTGGACCAGCGTTTGGTGGACGCGGGCCTGGGCTTGTCTTCCGGCACTCTTTACGGTCCCCAGGGAGAAGGCTTTCAACGGCTCAACTTCGCTTGTCCTCGTTCCCTCCTGGAAGAGGGGCTCTCTCGCTTGGAGGTTGCCCTCGGTCGCTGAGCGACTCATCTAGACTGGCGGCATGCGTCCGGTCAGAGGTTGAGTTGGCGGACTTCCGCGAAGACGGCCAGCGCACGGTCGATCTGTTCGAAAGTATGCGTGGCCATACAACTGGTGCGCAACAGCGACTGGTTCGGCGGCACGGCTGGGGGGATGACCGGGTTGGTGTAGACTCCTCGTTGGTAGAGGGCTTTCCATATCATCAAAGTGCGGTCGCGGTCGTGCAGATAGATGGGAACAACCGGCGTGGCGCTGCTTCCGGTGTCGTAACCCAATTGCTGCAACCCAGTGCGAAAGCGGTCAGCCACCTCCCGCAAACGAACGATGCGCTCCGGTTCCTCCAGCATCACCTCCAGGGCGGCAAGGGCAGCCGCGGTGTTGCCGGGAGAGGCGCTGGCGGAAAAGATAAAGGGGCGGGCAAAATGCTGGATGTAGAAGAGCACATCGCGCGGCCCGGCGATGAAACCACCGAGGCTGGCGAAGGACTTGCTGAAGGTTCCCATGATCAGGTCAACCTCGCTATCGAGGCCAAAGAAATTTGCCGTGCCGCGCCCGTGGTCGCCCAACACTCCGATGGAGTGGGCGTCGTCAACCATCAGGATGGCTCCGAAGCGTTTGCAGAGGGGGACGATCTGCGGCAGCGGGGCGATGTCGCCGGCCATCGAGTAGACTCCATCCACGATCACCAGCTTCCCAGCCTCGGCCGGGCAGCCGGCCAGCGCCCGTTCCAGAGCATCGACATCATTGTGTGGGAAACGCCGCATTGAAACATGCGCCAATAAGCAGCCGTCAACGATGGAGGCATGATCTTCCTTGTCGATGATAGTGATGTCGTCGTGGCAGACCAGGGCGGCAATGGTCCCAAGGTTGGCTTGGTAGCCGGTGGAGAAGACCAGCGCTGCCTCCTTGTGAAGGAAGTCGGCCAAGCGTTCCTCCAGCAGCCGATGCAAGGCCAAGGTTCCGTTCATGAAGCGTGAGCCGGTGCAACTGGTACCGTAGCGCTCGGTGGCCTCGATGCACGCCTGCCGCACTTTGGGGTGGGTGGTGAGGCCCAGGTAATTGTTAGAGCCGAGCATCAGCAGGCGACGGCCATCGATCGTCACTTCTGTCCCCTCAGTTTCCTCCAGGGGCAGGAAGTAGGGGTAGAGACCCGCCTCAATAACATGCTTGGCTTCCTCCTGGAAGGGAGAGCGCCGGATACGGGTGAATAAATCCACGATAATTTCTCCTTATAAAAATGAATGTCGGCGAACCGACCCGTTCAAGACATGGGAGTCTCCGCTATCCTACCATGTCGCCGTGCATTGCATTGCGCATAAGATATGGGCGTATCAATTCATTTCACCAGGTAACCGAACCGAGGATTGTTGCCTCGCCAAAACCTGCTCTCGAGCATTGCTGTGGGATGTCTCATTTCGGGCGGTCTATCCATCTCCCTGGGATGATTCCTTTGAGTGAAGTGTTGAGGGTGACATTTAGGCGCAACAAGAACCAGCTTGAGTGAAATATGAAGTGATTGGGATCGCCATAGCGACGTGAAGACCACGATGATCTATACTTACTTATGTCCTCAACCGTGGACTGACGGATGTTCGCAGTCCGGAGGACGAACTTTGAGTCGATCGAGGAGGTTGTATGATGCCGATCCACCTAAAACGATGTCATAAACCCCTGCCAGGTAGTAAGCATTGGAAAGCAAAGGAATTAACTCGCCTTTGATCAAAATCCCAAGGCGTGTTATGCAGACAGGAAACCAGAACTCCGCATCTTATGCGGATCCGTCCGGTTATGGTTGGGCGTGGGGAAGGAAGAGCGAACTTCCCTTCGTGCCACATCTCCGGTATGTTTTCGCCTTGGCATAGTCGAGGGATCTAGAGCATGGATTTCGTTCGTACGCCACGTGATGCGTATGTGGCGGGTATACCTGACTCCACTGTATTTCAAGGAGATGCTAGGGATATACTTGCTAGTCTCCCCCCAAGGTTCTTTCGCTGTTGCGTCACGTCTCCGCCGTACTGGGGGTTGCGGGACTACAAAGCAAGCGGACAGATTGGGGCGGAAGACGACCCGGAGGAATACATCGGTCGCCTGGTTGCCGTTTTTGAGCAGGTTCACCGCGTCTTGACCGACGACGGCACGTTATGGCTGAATATCGGGGACAGTTACACCAGCGGAAACAGGGGGTACCGCGCCCCTGACAAGAAGAATCCAATCCGTGCCATGTCGTACCGCGCCAAGACGCCAGAGGGCTTGAAGCCCAAAGACCTGGTCGGGATACCTTGGCGTCTTGCATTCGCGCTTCAGAACGCTGGCTGGTACTTGCGAAGCGACATCATATGGGAGAAACCGAACTGCATGCCTGAGAGCGTGAAAGACCGCCCAACTAGGTGTCATGAATACCTGTTTCTCCTGTCCAAATCGCTGAGGTATCATTACAGATGCGACAGCTTGCGTGAAGACAACGGGCGAAACCGGCGGACGGTCTGGTCCATTCCGACAGAACCATTTTCGGAGGCCCATTTCGCCACGTTCCCCACCGCACTGGTGGAGCCCTGCATCCTGGCGGGCTCGGAGCCGGGGGACTGGGTCTTAGATCCCTTCTTTGGCTCCGGCACAGTAGGTGTCGTGTGCGAACAACAACACCGAAGCTACATCGGAATCGAGCTGAATCCCGAGTACGTGGAATTGGCTGTGCATAGGATTCACAGGACTGAGCGCCTCTTGTTCACATACGACATGGAAGTCGAGAAGTGAAGAAACTGAAGGTTCCTGAACCGGACCTACAGATTACATTCTATCACTGTTTGCAGGAGATCCGGTATTCTTATCTTCTCGACGCTCTGCTGACCACGGTCGCGGAGCTTGAGATAGCTGAAATCGACCGGCAATTGACCGGACTCGTGCCCGCCGCGGCCCTCCAACGAGTTGCAGGATGGGGATTGCGAGGTGAGATCGTCTTCGCCGTGCCGTCCGTACTCATGGCGAATCCCCGACTTCTGGGATACTATCGGCTTCTGCTTGGTTTTTCCCAAAAGCAATTCTACGGTGATCGATATGAATTCGGCGCGTTCAAGCCGATGGAGGAGCGGGGTCGAGTCTCCGCTGCCAACACGGATCGTCTCCCTCTGCTGTGCGCTGCCCTCTGTTCCAGCAGTGCAAGCCTAATCAAGGGAGTCTCCGGTCTGTCTCGGGATGTTGTCCATGAGTTGACGTTGCTGACCTTGGGACCGCAACTCCGCGGAGGCATCCTCAATGCACTCGGGAGTGTTGCGACTAGAAAAGTGTTCGATCTGATTCAATCCCTGCTTGCCGCCGAAGCTGTCGCAGAGGGAGAACGGTCACTGGCCGTGCGGAATGCTGCGGGCAGATCCGTCAGGATTGAGTTCTCTGCCGACCCCGATATCTGTATTCGTGAAGAACTTCCCTCCGGGCGTTTTCGCAACTTGGTTGCTATCGAAATCAAAGGCGGCCGGGACTACTCCAACGTCCACAACCGAATCGGCGAAGCAGAGAAGAGCCACCAGAAGGCGAAGAAGGATGGCTATACCGAGTGCTGGACCATAGTCGGCGTGGCTGACTTGCCCATAGACCTTGCACGGAAGGAATCACCGACCACCGACCGTTTCTATCACCTCGATCGAATTGCAGACGCAACATCTGCAGAGGGTGAGGACTTCCGTGAAAGCCTTCTTTCCCGTCTCGGAATACGGACCTGATACCTGGGGAGGCGCCCAACATCCAGATCGAACACGATTCCAGCAAGGTTGGCCGCGGTGGTAAGAGAGCGAAAGACCGGATCATCATGCTTACCGAGTCGCTCAAGATCCCGCTTCAAGAGCGCCTCAAGAGGGTCAAGGCGATCCCCGAATGGGACTTGTCTGAGGGGTGGGAGCGCGTTCAAGTGCCCGACGCACTCGACCGCAAGGATCCCAACGCGCCTAAAGATTGGCGCCGGCAGTGGATCTTTCCCCAAGAAAGGTGGTGGATCAATCCCCAGACAAAGGAACAAGGTCGCCGTCATATAGACGAATCACTGGTTCAGAAAGCCGTCAGAGAAGCCGTTGCCAAGACGGGTCTAACAAAGCGGGCGCTAGACAGCCCCCAGCAGCTAGACAGCCCCCAGCAGCTAGACAGCCCCCAGCAGCTAGACAGCCCCCAGCAGCTAGACAGCCCCCGGCAGCTAGACAGCCCCCGGCAGGGCGTTCTTCATACCACACCTTCCGGCATTCCTTCGCCACTGCATTGCTTGAAGGCGGCTGCGATATTCGAACGGTACAAGAACTCTTGGGTCATAACGACCTTAAGACCACGATGATCTACACTCATGTCCTCAACCGTGGACCGGCGGGTGTTCGCAGCCCGGTAGACGGACTTTGAGCCCATCGAGGAGGTTGTATGACGCCGATCCGCATTGGATACCATGGTAAATCGCTGAACAAGCAGCAAGCAATGGAGAGAAAAGGGACTAATTAATGGCTCTTTCTCATCCCGAGTGGGCACAGAACAGCCTGCGGCAGCATGTCTACAGAACAGCCTGCGGCAG
>JAPLHV010000067.1:0-53389 GCA_026389455.1 Coprothermobacterota bacterium | reverse complement strand
CCCCCGGCAGGGTGTTCTGGAGAATGAGGCATCACTATGCCGAGACAGCCCGTACGTGGGCGGGTTTGAAACCCGCCCCTACGAGGACCACTCCGGCGTAAACCATACCCCTGGGACCGCCGCGCCCCAGTGCGGCAAATCTGGTATCTGGACCGTTCCTGGGACCATCGGCTTTCCTGGGACCGTGGCGCCCCAGTGCGGCATCAGCAGTGAAGTGACAGAAGCCGACCGCTCTGGAGAGCAACCAGCCCAGGGGTCGGCACTCTCGCGGCTATCTGCCCCACTTCGATACAGAACACCCTGCCGGGGGCTGTCTAGCTGCCGGGGCTATTCAGCTCGGAACAGCCTGCAGCAGCATGTCACAGAACACCCTGCCGGGGGCTATCGAGCTGCCGGGGGCTATCGAGCTGCCAGGGGTTGTCTAGTCGAACCACTTGAGAGGGGTTCCCTGTGGGCAGGATCGCATGGTCGTGGAAGAACGATATGGCGCGGTGGATCAATGAGACGATGAGCCGCACTGGGGCGCCACGGTCCCATCCCAGGGTCGACAACGCTCTTTAGGACCATCATCGCCATCATTGCAGGATAGCTGGACTAAACAGCCTGCGGCAGCATGTTTCAGAACAGCCTGCGGCAGCATGTCTTCTTTACCCACTTGAAATGAAAAGGAACCGAGAATCTACACTTCTTGCGAGCCTTCTTCCCGAGGAAAGAAACGGGGATTCTCCTTGGGCTGGCTCATTCGGAGGAAGCGTTGAGTTACATCTTAGGAATAACGGAAACCGGCTTGGGTGAAATAAGAGGCGATTAGGATCACCGAGTTCATCGTCTCACCAAGATGTGGCATAATCGAGAAGAGAGGAAAGACAAATGGAAATCTTCACACAAGGCGGAAGACAAGCTAAAGTTGTAGACGAGCCGTTGGAGCAGCCACTTTGCAACGGCCGAGAGGGAGACGCAATGGATACACGAGGCGCTTTGCGGATCTTGCTGATTGAAGATAGCGCTGTTTTTGTGCTTTCAGTCCAACACATGTTGGAGCAAGTCGAACCAAAGTGGCGCTTGGAAGCGGTGAACACGCTGGTTGATGGACTGATGCTGCTGGCAAGAGACAGGGTTGATCTCGTCTTATTGGATCTCACCCTCCCCGACAGCGAAGCTGAATCTACCTTTCGCCGGCTTTCTCGGCAGGTTCCGAACGTTCCCGTGGTTATCCTCTCCTCCTCCCAGGACACCGCTTTGGCTGTCTCAACCTTGCGGCAGGGGGCGATGGATTACCTGGTGAAAGATCAGGTTACACCCTCTGTTCTGGCACAGGCAGTGCGCCGGGCGCTGGAGCGCAAACAGGCCGAGGCAGAGGCTCTCCGCCAGGCGGGTTTACTGGGGAACATCCGCGATGCCATCATCTCCACCGACTTGGAGCAACAGATTCTAAGCTGGAGCAAAGGAGCAGAAGTCCTTTACCAGTGGACGGCACAGGAAGCGCTAGGCCGGCACACCGCTGCCCTCCTACACACGGAATACCTGACGACAAGCCAACCACAAGCCACGGAAGAGATCCTCAGCGAGGGTCATTGGCAAGGGGAACTTCGGCAAACCAGGAGAGATGGAGCGACGATCATTGTCCACTCCTCGGTATCCCTTCTTTGTGATCGCCAGGGGGAGGCTGAGGGTCTTGTGGTGGTCAATCGGGACATCACCGAGCGGAAAAGGGTCGAGGATGCACTGGAAGAAGCGCTGCGAGATTCGCACAAGCACCAAGAGGAGACCTTGGCATTGCTGAAAGGAACCCGCGCCATCCTTTCGTTAAATTCCTTCCATGAGGTATCCCGAACCATTGTCGATCAATGCCGTGAGCTGGTGGGGGCTCGCGCCGGCGTATTGACCTTGCGCAACGAGCAGGAAAGCCGGACAGAAGCTCTTGTATTAGCTACAGGCGTGTTCCAGGTTGCGTTTGACCCCGAACTGTTCGTCCCGCTTCACGGTATGCGCGAAGAGGCTTACAGGAACGGCCGGGTGGTCTGGGAAAATCGAGCGACCCGAAACCCCTTGCGAGATTTCTCCCCCGACTGCGATGCCGACGATGAGAGTATTCTCTTCGCTCCCTTGCTGATTGATGGACAAGTGGCGGGCCTTCTTGGGTTGGTGGACAAGGAAAACGGATTCAGTCAGGAGGACTCGCGGATCGCATCCGCTTTTACCGAATTGATCAGCGTGGCCTTGGTGAACAGCAGGATCCGAGAATCATTGATCTCCAGCGAAGAACGTTTCCGTTCGTTGGCCTCTTCCGCGTCCGACGCGATCATCTCGATCGACGGGGAAAACCGAATCGCTTTCTGGAACCAGGCGGCAGAGCTCCTGTTCGGTTACACGGAGCAAGAAGCCTTGGGGCGATCATTCCTATGGCTCTTTCCCGAGCATTCCAAAGCACATATTGAAGAGCAGCTTGGCAATGTTCGAGATGAAGAGTTCGCTAGGCTGACCAACCTTTCCAGGGAATCGACCGGCCTGCGCAAGGATGGCAGGGAGTTCCCCTTGGAGCTCTCGCTGGCTGCCTGGCGATCTGGAGGGGAGATCTTCCTGACAGGGATTGCGCGTGACCTCAGCGAGCGCAAACAAGCTCAACAGATGCAAGCGGACATGATCCGCACGGTAGTGCATGATTTGTCCAACCCTATCGCTGCCATTCAAGCCGCCTTGGAACTGGCGCCCGTCGAGTCAGGCGAGTTGGGGCCTAGGATGGTTGAGTACGTGCATATCATGAAACGCAATACGGAACGATTGTCCGGGTTGACCCGTAACTTGATGGAAGCAGCTCGCATCGATACCGGTGATTTGGCCCTGCGTAAAGAACCAATTGTCCTGGGCCCTTTCCTGGCGGAATTTGCCCTGCTGGAGAGGCCGGTTTGCCAAGAGAAGAAGATCCGCTGCACGGTAGAGCTTCCTGACCAGCCGGTATGGGTGGAAGCGGACCGAGGACGACTGGAAGAGATCGTCTCGAACCTGCTCGAAAATGCCATCAAGTTTACCCCTCTAGACGGAACCATCCTGCTTTCCCTGGAAACCGAAGGGGAATGGGCGATTCTATCGGTCACCGACAACGGGCCAGGAATCGCGCCAGAGCATTTGCCGCATCTCTTTGAGCGTTTTTATCGGGGCAGCGGAAAGCATCACGGCTCCGGTTTGGGCCTTTTTATTGTCCGTTGGCTGGTGGAAGCCCATGGCGGAACTATCCAGGCGCAAAGCGAGATCGGCCGCGGCGCCTCATTTCAGGTTCGTCTGCCGCTGATACCCGCTCCTGCCTCCTAGAGTCAGAGGCTGATGGCATCCTAGAAGGGCTCAACAGCCTGGAGCAAGGAACCATGGCAAAGGCGTGCGGATGCAACGCGTTCAACCATTTAACCAGGCAACCGAACCGAGGATCATGGGAGCCCTTTGCGCGCGGGTGCAGTGCCACCGCGCGCTTGACCTTTCATTTCGCTCAAACTCGCGATTCTTGTTTCAATCAGATTGAGATCTGATTCGGCAGTTTCTCCTGAGAATCACCCAGGGGCGGAATGCGGAGAGTGTTCCAGCCTTGGATGGGGACAAGGCCGCCCTGGGAGTAATTAACGAAAATACGGAGATCTGCGGCTATCTTTCGCCCGATCGAGACGATACAATTCAAAGCGTAGCAGGGAATCGGAGCAATGGAGACAGATATTAACCTGTCCCAATAGCTCCGATGGAATCTGTCCCCCCCATAGCTTCAGCCGATGATTGAATGGAGACTAGACATGCTGCCGCAGGCTGCTTAGATGCCACATCCGGAGAAATTGACGGCTGGTTGGGTGGAAAGCTGGGAGAAACTCTTCGTCGGGAACCTACCCTTCAAGATCTTTCTGAAAGGCCGCGACTTAACCTATCTGGCCTGTAACGAGAACTACGCCGCTGATCACGGCATGAAGCCCAGAGAGATCTTCGGCCGGAGTGACTATGACCTCTACCCGCCAGAGCTGGCGGAAAAGTACCGGGCGGACGACATGCGCATCTTGGAAACCGGCCAGTCGGAAAACATCGAGGAGAGCTATGACAAGGACGGTCAGGAATTCCACGTCCATACGATCAAGTCGATCTTCCGGGATTCACCCGACGAGGTGATCGGCATCCTCGGTACATCCTGGGACATCACCGACCGCGTGCAAGCCGAGGAAGCGCTGCGGGAGAGCAAAGAGAAGTACTCCAAGGTTTTCCAGATTACGCCCTACGTCATCATCATCACGAGGGCGGAGGACGGCAAGTTCGTCGAGGTCAACGATACCTTTACTTCAGTGTCAGGGTTCACTCGAGAAGAAGCTCTTGTCAACTCGTCGATAGCAATGAAGTTATGGGTCAATGAAAAAGATCGGCAGCAGGTTGTGGCTGATCTTCGGGCCGGCCGGGTTGTGATGGACCAAGAGTATTTCTTCCGACGAAAAAGTGGTGAAACTTTTGTGGGGTTGTTCTCCGCCAAGATAATCAAGCTAAGTCAAGGAACTTGCATTCTGTCTCATATCATTGACATCACCGAACGCAAACGAGCTGAGGAGGCGCTGCGGGAGAGCGAGGAGAAATACAGGCTGATAGTGGAGAATAGCCGTGATGTCATCTTTTCTCTCAACCCGAAGGGAGAGTTTATTTACGTGTCCCCTTCGATGGGCGCCGTGCTGGGTTATAGCCAAACCGAACTTATTGGCCGTGATTTCAATTCCCTGATACACCCGGAAGACTTGCCGGCTGTCCAGGGTGCATTGCGTCGTTACTTAGAAGAAGGTTTGCAGACTGCCGGGACCGAATACCGTGTCCGTCATGCATCGGGAGAGTGGCGCTGGCACATGACCAAGGGAAACGTGGTGCGCAACGAGAGTGGAGACTTCATCAACTTTACAGGTTTAGCACGGGACATCACTGACCGCAAACTGGCCGAAGAGACCCTGCGGCAATCCTCCGAACGCCTGGCGCTAGCCACTGCCGCAGGCGGCGTGGGTATCTGGGATTTAGATGTTGTCAATAACGAGCTAATCTGGGATGACCAGATGTTTCGTCTCTACGGGATCGCGCCGGATAATTTCAGCGGCGCTTACGAGACGTGGAAGGCGAGAGTTCATCCGGAAGATGTAGAGCGAGGAGACGCAGAAGTTCAGATGGCGTTGCGAGGCGAAAAGGAATTCGACACGGAGTTCCGCGTTGTCTGGCCGAACGGCGCCATCCGCCACATCCGCGCCCGCGCCAGTGTGCATCGTGACGCAGCCGGCCAACCAACCAAACTGATCGGCACAAATTATGACATCACCGAGCGCAAGCAGGCGGAGGAAGCCATCCGGAAACTGAACGCCGAGCTGGAGCAGCGGGTGAAAGAACGAACGGCAGAGCTGGAAGACGCGGTCAAGGAGCTGGAGGCCTTTTCCTATTCCGTGTCGCACGATTTGCGCTCTCCCCTGCGGGCCATCGACGGATTCTCCCGGCTGCTCTTGACTGCGACTGCCGGGCATCTGGATGGCGAGCAGGAGCGTTTGCTGCAGGTAATTCGATCGAGCGCCCAACAGATGGGGCAATTGATCGAGGATCTGCTGATGTTTTCTCGCCTGGGGCGGCAAGAACTGCGAATATCGAAGGTGGACATGGAAAAACCTGCTCATTCGGTTTTTGCAGAATTGTGCACGGCCAATCCCGGTCGGCCCCTGGAGCTGGTGATGAACTCGCTCCCTCCGGCCTTGGGCGATCCGGCGATGCTGCGCCAGGTTTGGTTCAACCTGCTCTCCAACGCCGTCAAGTTCACCCGGGGCCGCGACCCAGCCCGGATTGAAATCGGCAGCCAGAGCGAAGGCGGCATGAACCGCTATTCGGTCAAGGACAATGGCGTCGGCTTCGACATGCATTACGCCGACAAGCTGTTTGGCGTCTTCCAGCGTCTGCATTCCACCCGGGAGTTTGAAGGAACCGGCGTAGGGCTGGCCATCGTGCAACGCGTGATTCACCGCTTGGGCGGCGAGGTCCAGGCGGACGGAACAGTGGGTGAAGGCGCCACCTTTGCTTTCACCTTACCGAAAGGAGAATGAAATGGAGCAATACGACGCGGTAGAGATCCTGCTGGTGGAGGACAACCCCAACGACGTGGAGCTGACCTTGCGAGCCTTAAGAGAGAACAAGCTGGCCAATCGGATCCAGGTGGTGGAGGACGGGGCGGAAGCGCTGGATTTTCTCTTTGCCAAAGGCGCTTACGCGCAGCGGGACGTGGAAGCCCTGCCGAAAGTGGTGCTCTTGGATTTGAAGCTGCCCAAGGTCAGCGGCTTGGAAGTGCTGCGGGCGATCAAGTCCGACGAGCGCACTAAACTGGCGCCTGTGGTGGTGCTGACCTCCTCCCAGGAGGAACGGGACATCGTGGAAAGCTATCATCTGGGCGCCAACAGCTACATCACTAAACCGGTGGACTTTGACAATTTCGTGAAGTCCATCTCCGAATTGGGTCTGTACTGGCTGCTGTTGAACCAACCGCCTCGCTAGCGGCACTGCCAAGGATCGGACCGAAGGAGAAAGCGATGGGCGAAACACTGCGGATCCTGATGTTGGAGGACGTTCCTCGAGATGCGGAACTGGTGGAGGTCGAGCTGCGCCAGGCCGGCATCCGGTTCATCTCGCTGCGGGTGGAGACGGAGCTGGAGTTCCGTCGGGCTTTGGCGGACTTCCAGCCCGATCTGATCCTGGCCGACTACGCCCTGCCGTCGTTCAACGCCCTGGAAGCCTTGCTCATCGTCAACCAGCAATCGCCCGGGGTTCCTTTCATCTTGGTCACGGGGAGCCAATCGGAGGAGATTGCCGCCCGGGTGATGAAAGAAGGGGCGCAAGACTATCTCTTGAAATCCAGCCTGATGCGGCTGCCTTTGGTCGTGCGCAACGCCCTGGAGCGGAAAGCGTCTCACCAGGCCAAGTTACAGGCGGAGGAGGAACTGCGGGAGAGCGAGGAAAAGTTCTCCAAGGCGTTCAAATCGTCGCCCTACGCCATCGTCATTTCCCGCATGGAGGACGGCACATATATCGAGGTTAACGATACTTTCATCTCCATAACGGGGATTACACGAGCAGAAGCTCTCACTGACTTGTCGGTCGGACTGAAGATATGGGTCAATGAAGAGGATAGACAGTATCTGGTGGCTGAGCTTCGCGCTGGTCGGGAAGTTGTTGGTCGGGAGGCCCAATTCCGGACGAAGAGTGGTGAGGTGAGAACGGGCTTGTACTCTGCTCAGACAATCCAGTTGAGCCAGGGACTCTGCATTCTGTCCAGCATCAATGACATCACTGAGCGCAAACAGGCGGAAGAGGCGCTGCGGAAGAGCGAGGAGAAGTACCGTTCGGTATTCAACAACTTCACTGACCTCTATTACCAGACCGACATGCAGGGGCTCATCGCCAATCTCTCCCCCTCCTGTTTCATTCTCTCCGGTTGGAAGCCCGAAGAGCTGATCGGGCGCCAGGTTCTGGAACTCTACCCCGACCCGGAACAGCGAAAAGCTCTCCTGGAGAGACTCCGCAGAGAGGGCGAGGTTTCCGACTACGAACTCACCCTGTTGCATCGGGATGGAAGGCGCCTGTCGGTTTCGGTCTCCAGCCATCTGATCAGGGACGAGCAGGGGAACCCCAAATATGTGGAAGGGTCGATCCGTGATATCACCGAGCGCAAGCGGGCGGAGGAAGCCCTGTGGGAGAGCGAGGAGAAACTGTCTTTATTTATGCGCTATTGCCCCAATCCTGTTTTCATCAAAGATGAAGATACTCGCGCTGTCGTATTGAGCCATCATTTTGAAAAGATGTTAGGAAAGCCTTTGTCTCAATTGCTTGGCAAAACCAGCGAGGAACTCTGGCCCCCGGAATTGGCTGCCGGAATGCGGGCGGATGATGAAAGGGTTATGAAAGAAGGCTGCGCTATTGAGCGGGAAGAGACTTTTGAGGGGCGGCACTTCTTTAGCATGAAATTTCCGATTTCCATACCGAATCGCCCGACCATTCTCGGCGGATACACCATCGACATCACTGACCGTAAACTGGCCGAAGAAGCCTTGCGGGAGAGCGAAGAGAAGTACCGTCTATTGATCGAGAACAGCCACGACATCATCTATACGCTAGACTTAGATGGTGTATTGACCTTCGTTTCCCCTGGTTGGACCGTGCTCCTGGGGCGCCCGACAGATCAGGTCGTGGGGAGATCATTCCAGCAATTCGTCCACCCGGATGACTTCGAGAGATATCAGGTGTTTCTGCAGTCTGTGATCGAGACGGGACAACGACAAACGGGCATCGAGTACCGTGTGCAGCACGCCGACGGATCCTGGCGTTGGCACAGTTCGAATGGAGTTCCTGTCAGAGACGTGGCCGGCACAATTGTTGGTTGCGAGGGCATCGCCACCGACATCACCTCTCGCAAACGGGAGAGCGAAAAATTGGAAGAAGCCCGTACAACCCTTCTCTTTGCTGTTTCCCATGAATTGAAGACACCGTTGATGTTGTTGAATCAATCGAAAGAAATGATGGAGTCCTCCCCAGAAAAGTGGGGGGAATACGGAAAGGTTTGGGTTCGTAATCTACAGCGTCTGGATAGGATGATTAACAATCTGGTGGACAGCCAGCGCAGCGAGGAAAGTCGCTTTCCTCTCCTTCTTGCTCTCTGCGATCCGGTGGAGATAGTCAAGCGGGTGGCGGAGAACCTGACTAACTACGCCATCGCTCCCCAGGCGACCTTAGACCTGAAACTGAAACCCGTACCCCAAGGCGCCTGCGATGAGGAAGCCCTCGCCCGGGTGGTGGAGAACCTGCTGACCAACGCTGTCAAGTTCTCACCCAAAGGAGGAAAGGTCGAGGTCCGCCTAAAACTGGAAGACCAGACTCTCATTCTAGAGGTGGAAGACCATGGACTCGGCATCTCCGCCCAAGAACAAGAGCAACTCTTCCAACCCTTCCGACGCGGTCGCTCGGCCGAGCTCCGGGGGGCGCCCGGCACCGGCCTGGGTCTCTACGTCTCCCGCCGCATCGTCGAGGAGCACGGCGGCGCCCTCCTCCTGACCAGCGAGGAGGGGAAAGGAACCAAGGTGACCATCCGCCTGCCCTGGAAATAATCGAGAGATACTACTATTTTCTGGCTCTTTCTCATAATGAGTGGGTAATGTAGTCTGAAGGTAGAAAGAGGTGTGCTTCGTGGAAGGGCTGGAAGCTTTCTTCGAGAGAGCGTTGCGGCTTGATAGCCCGCAACAGCGTGTCACAGAACACCCTGCCGGGGGCTGTTCAGTGATGCATTGCGATACCGAGGCAACCCGTCAGAAGGAGGAGGACTACTCTCCCCCTGGGAAAGCCGATGGTACCAGGAGCGGTCTCAGTCCCAGGGACGGTCCAGATCCCAGATTCGCCGCACTGGGGCGCCGCAGTCCAACGGCCGACAAGACTACTTAAGACCCTCGTTGCTATGATTACAGGGAAGCTGGTCTAGACAGGCTGCCGCAGGCTGGTAGATGCCCACTTGAAATGAAAAGGAACCTATTTTCTTTTCCTATTTTGCGACTTGCCGGTGGGAAGGAAAGAGGGGGGTAGCTTGGCGTGTTGCGGAGAAATAGGGCGATCCCAAGCTACCACTCCGTTTCGTCAGGGAGTGAGTGTTGCTCAGTCCAGGATGATTCGTTCTCCGCGCTTCGGCAGGATCACCTGGCAGAAACCGCCGAATCGCTGCTGGTAATATTCACGGTGTTCCCCGTGAACCGGCAAGAGAGTGCGGGGGCGGATCGTCTCCACCATCTCAATGACCCCGGCCGTGTCGATATGGCCGCTGGCATGCAGGGCCGGCCCGGCGTATCGCGATTCTTCTCCAGCTTTTAAGCTGCCCACCGGGCGCAGGCCGAAATGATCGATCCAACGCAGCAGGCGCTCTTGGTCGATGGCCATCTCTTCATTGAAAGCCTCGCAGGAGGAGTAGATGTAGAGGCCGTCTTTCGGTTGGATGTCGACCAATTCCTGCAAATCCCAATAGGAGAAGCAAACGACATAGTTGCCTGGGGACCGTCGCAAGTCGGCGGACGTGACCAAGCGCTCCGGACAGGAGGCTTGGAACGATTCCAAGAGGGCAGTCTGCCATTGCGCATAGCTGCCGCGGACTTCTCGATAGACAGCAATCCGCGAATCGGTTAACGGGTCAGGTACACGCGAGTCGCCAAGGCGCAACGCTTTCAGCAAATAGGCGTCCTTGTCGGTAATCACCAGTTGCCGCCCAGCATCCGTCGCCGCTTGCAAGAAAGAAAGCAAGCGCACTACGTTGCGCGGGCCGAAGTCGGCGATGACCAATCCCTTCTCCCGGCGCACCAACCGGCAGGCTTGGTCGAACACCTCCTCCTCGGTCGTGGCGACGATCTCCTCTCCCTTCTCCCCGATGATGCGCGTCGCTTCGCAGATCAAGGCGCGGGGGTGAAGGGCCGCCGCCTGGCGGAAGAAAGCCCTTGTCGCGGCGCTCTCGCTGCCGTGCAGTCGCAAATCGCCGGTGTAGACCACCCATCCACTGGGTGTATCAATGGCGAAGGCGCCCGCCCCCGGGATGGAGTGATCCACCGGGTAGCGGCGAAGGCGAAGGTTGCCGGCCTGGGCCTCACCACTGGGAAGGTGGAGCGCGAGGTTGCCGCTGATCGAACGAGCGCTGCTGGACGCCCGCAGGAACTCCGCGGCCAGGGGCTGTTCCGGCTCTAAAAGGATGAGAGGCCGCAAGAGAGCTGGGCAGGGATTATCCTTGCTCCCTCGCTGGGTTCCCAAGACGCCGTTTGTCTCGATTCGCGGCAGGGCGTAGGCGATCTCGCCGGACACGCCGCTTCGCCCGGTATCTTGCATGGCCTTGGCGATCAGCGCTGTGGCCAATCCGCTATAAATCGGGGTAGAGGTATCGAGAAAAGAAAGGTACCCGCTGTGGTCGAGGTGAGCATGGGTCAGCAGGATCCCATCCAGGTGCAGCCGGCGACGAGCAGGGTGTTCATGACAGTGTTCCCAGGCGCGACCCGACATCTCATATTCGGGACGGTAGATCCCCTCTAGCGGAGGCAGCAAGTCCAGCTCGAGGTAGTCGCAGAGACCAGCGGTTGCCCGGGGCGGCATGAAGTCATCAAAGAAGAGCGCCTCCCGGCTGAAGTTCTTGCCAAAGTCCAGGAACAAGGCGGTGTCGGCTGCTTCCAGGAGGAATTTATTCCCTCCCACGCAGTCGGCGCCGTCATAGAAAGTCAGGGCAACCATGAAGTCAGGTCTTTACAGCCCCCGGCAGGGCGTTCCTATTTAGCATTTTGAGTATCTTCTCTGCCCCTCTTTGAGGGTTCACGTGCGTAACGAGCGCCGAGTCTTTCCTCAAGATAATTTCGATGCATGCTACCGATCAAATAGCAACGATCGGGCATCGGTTGCAGGCGACAATACGAGCGTGTTGAGGGAAAGCCAGAGGGGAAAAACCCCCTCTGGCGAATCGTACAAGTGAAGCGCTTGTCGGGACTGCTGATTCCTATTTTAAGCTTGGTTGCTCGTGGCTGGGGGAAGATCTTCTTGTTTGCGGGGACGAGTTTGGATGGAGATCCACAGCGAGCCCAAAGCGGCCAGGCCTACCAGTAATTCGACTACCCAACCCACCACCGGGATGCCATAAAGCAAGACCAGGATCAGCGTGCCCAGCAGCATGGAACCGGCCGGGCTGGGGTCAGGGTTATTGGTCAGCGCACTAAGCAGCGCTCTCCCCAATGCATAACCGACCAGGACGGAAGCAGCGAAACGAAGATAGAGCCAAAGGAAGGCGCCCGCGGCAACGGCTGTTAGGCAAGCGACGCCGACAGTCGTCCCAGCCAGTTCGCCGAAGGTAATCAAGCCCAAGCCCATGGCCAGGACAGCGGCAAGAACGAAGAAGAGCATAACTCCGATGGGGATAGCCAACACCCACACTACACCCCAGCCGAGCGCTGGAAATGGACGCTTGCCCAGGGCCTTGGCGCCGCGCCGCATGAAACCGCGGAAAAGCCAGAGCATCAGGAACCCGGCCACTACCAGGACAATCCAGTGCCGGAAGGAGTTCCACAGCCAGTCGGCAAAACTTTGCGGTTGGCCTGGTTGGGAGATGACCGGGGTACCCGGTTCAACGGAGATGGGGTGATACGCTACCTTGCCCGCAACGCCGGAGGGGATGACGAACTCGCGCGAGCTGCTGTAATCAAGAGTTCCACCGACGGAGGCCTTCGCGTCCACAACTAAACCGGCGTTGACGATGGGCCAGGTTGGCGCTCCCGGAATCCAAGTCAGCCACCAGGTAGAAGGCATTTCGCCGCTGTTTTGGCCATCAACGACAAGCGTGGCGTCACGACCGATTTTGCCAAGCAGGGTCAGACGGCTTCCGCCGAAGAGGAGATCCTGGTTGATCTCTCCAGCTAGAAGAGCTTGCGCGCCACCGAACACCGCTGTGCCGGCGATGCGGCTGCCGGTTTTGCTTTCCAGGCTGCCTCCGCCTGCCACCAAGTCCCGGTCCAGTTGCGCTTTCTCGCCTAGTGTGATGACGCCGGCCACCACTCGCACGGCTCCCTTCACTGTACCCTCGATGACGATGGCTCCTGCCATGCCGAGTAAGTCACCCTCTACAATCCCCGTCTCGGCGATGCGAACACTGCCTCCCGTCACTACCAAATCGCCGCGGATGGTCCCTTCCAGGGTGAAGGTCGCCGCACCGACGTAGTAATCCCCTTCCACCGACAGCCCAGAGGTGACCGCAATATTGGTTCCCCCCTGGGCGGTGAAAGCGCTGGCAGGCGTGGTCACTGCCACCAAGAGCAATAAGGCCAGGGGAATGGCCGCCAACAACTTCCCCGTTCGTTTCCACTTCATGCGTACACCTCCAAACGAAGTCTTGTGCTGTCCACTAGTTTACAGGATTTTCTGCTGTTTGTGGGTTCGCGGTCAGGCTTCGTCCAGATCCGACCGTTCCTCACCGTCCTCGTCCTCCTCCTTCAGGTCATTCTCGAAGCCCCATTGCAGATAGGCCACCAGCCACTCCTTGAGATCCTCACGGGTGGTGGCGTTGAATTGGGCGACGGCGACGGTGAAAGCGTTGCGGAAGGCGGCGAAGTAGACGTTCACTGCATCCTTCTGCGGATCAAACCAGATGTCGAAGAGTTCAAGGAAAGCATCCTCGCATTTCCTGGAGATCAGCGAGATCTGCTCATCGCGAGAGAGGACTGAATTGGTGGGCTGTTCCATGGGGGGGCTCCTTGGGTGTTTTGACTTTATTGTATCTTGACATCCTTCCCCGGTGAAGCTTCGGCGGCTTGCGTCCAACTCCCTCTCGGATTAGGCTAGCGGTTGACTTCCGCTCAACTCGGGCAGGAGGGGGGGAGTAGGTTGGATGATTCTTTCGCTGGTTCGCGCGCATGACCAAGATACACTGGAATCGTTTCTGGATTGGCCTCCTGCCCTTCCTGGCGGTGCTGGGCCCCGGGTTGATCACTGGCTCGGTGGACAACGACGCCGGGGGAATTACGACCTATTCCCTCTTGGGCGCCCAATATGGTTATCAACTACTCTGGATCCTGATCCCTTCTTTCGTCGTTCTGGTGATCGTGCAAGAGATGAACGCGCGGATGGGGATGGTCACCGGCAAGGGTTTGGCCGATCTAATCCGCGAGAACTTTGGCTTGCGCGTCACCTTGTTTATTCTCCTCGGCCTGTTATTGGCCAACATCGCCAACACAGCCACGGAGTTTGCCGGGATCGCCGGATCCATGCAAATCTTTGGCGTCAGCAAGTACATCTCAGTGCCGATGGCGGCCGTTGTTGTTTGGCTGTTGGTAGTGAAGGGAACCTACAAATCCTCAGAGAAGATATTCCTCATCTTCAGCGTTTTCCTTCTCTCCTATGTCGTTTCAGCCATCCTGGCACGGCCGGATTGGGGAGCGGTTGGGATGGCTCTGATCGTTCCCAGCATGTCTTTCGACCTGCCCACCATCTCCATCGTGGTCGGCACCGTGGGGACTACCATCGCCCCCTGGATGCAGTTTTATATGCAGTCCGCGGTCATCGAGAAAGGCCTCACCCTGAAGGATTACCGCTACGAGAAGTGGGATGTGATCATCGGCAGCTTGGCCACTGTAGTGGTTGCCTTCTTCATTGTCGTGGCCTGCGGCGCCACCCTCTACCCCAATGGAGTGGCGATCGAACAAGCCAAGGACGCGGCCATGGCGCTAAAGCCCTTCGCCGGCGCCTTCGCCTCAGCGCTCTTCGCTTTGGGCCTTTTCGTCGCCTCTCTTTTCTCGGCCACCATCCTGCCGATCGCGACAGCCTTCTACATCTGCGAGGCGTTCGGTTTCGAGGCCGGGGTCAACAAGCGATGGCGGGATGCTCCCGAGTTTTATCTCCTCTTCACGGCCATTATGATCATCGGCATCGTCATTATCCTCTTGCCCAACGCTCCCTTGATCACCATCACCTTGTGGACCCAAATCTTGAACGGCATCTTGCTTCCGCTGGTATTAATCTATATGCTCAGACTAATCAACAACCGACGGATTATGGGCAAGCATGTCAACACCCGGCTCCAGAATTGGATCACTTACGCGACCATTTTCCTCTTGGTGGGGATGACTGGCCTCATCGTAGTCTTAGGTTTGATCCGCTAGCAATGCCGCACCTGCACGAGATCGAACGTAAATTCCTGGTGCGCGGTTTGAAGGAAGGTGCGTTGGCCGCTTTCCCCGGGATGGAATTGGAACAGCATTACCTCTCCGGCTGCCAGGGAGTGCGGATCCGCAGGGCTGGGGCGCGTTTCATCCTCACTATTAAAGGGCGGGGTTCATTGGATCGGGTGGAGGTGGAGAAAGATCTCACCGAGGAGGAATACGCTGTCCTCTTATCTCTCTCTGACCGCGGTTTGGCCAAACGGCGCTACCGCGTCGGGCGCTGGGAGGTGGACATCTTTCGGGGTGCGTTGTCAGGGTTGGCGCTGGCCGAGATCGAGCTCTCCCAGGTTGGGGAAGCGTTGTCGCCCTTCCCCTTCCCCGATGCCGAGATCGTGGAAGTTACTGAGGATCCCCGCTTCACCAACTCGAGCTTGGCCTGGGGGACGATCCCTTCATTGGAGGAAGGCTGAAGTGGATCCGTCAAAAAAGTCCACTAGCGCGAACGAGATGACTCCCAAGGTCGTCGTCTCGATCTGGGACAACGATGCCCTCTTCTTGGCAGTCTTAGTTGTGGCCTACTGAATCAGGTCCAGAAAGAGGGAGATGAAGGAAGGGATCGCTCGGCTTGGCGCATCTTGGCGCGGAAGGTCTGCACAGCGGAGTGCCCTTTTTCCAATTGAGCAGCCAGGAAAAGGCGCAAGAGGTCAGATAGCTCTTCGCTTCCACGGGCGTGAGACGGGAGCGTTTCCCAGGAAGCTTGGAGCAGTTGGCGGGCTTGTTCCAACACTTCACCCGGCACCGTCAAAGCGATCCCCCCTAGATGTCGGCAAACTGGACAGAGAACCCCTCCGGCCGGCGGAGAGAAATAGAAAAGCGATCCCCCCACCATCCTGCCGCACAAGGCACACTTCTCCAGTGATGGCCAATAGCCGATCAAAGAGAGCATCTTGAGGATGAAAGCGTTGGTCACCAGGGTAGGGGAGCGCCTGCTTGAAAGTGCGGCCAAGGCGCCCTTCAACTCTTCATAGAGTTGGGGATGCGGATCCTCTTCATGCAGCAAAGCTCCGACCAACTCGACCAGGTAGAGGGCGGGACCGCAGAGAGACATCTCCGCACGGAGATCGCAATGGCTCCGTAGGATTTGCCATTGGGTGATCAGAAGGTGATCGCCTTTCTGATAAAAGAGCAGATCAAGCTCGGTAAGAGGCTCCAATGCCCCACCCCAGTGGCTCTGCGGACGCCGGCCGCCTCGGGCGCCGGCCAGCAAGCGGCCGCGCTCACGGGTAAAGAGGAAGACCAGTTTGTCGTTCTCCCGCCAGGGCTGAGTGCGCAATACTAGGCCGATCGCTTTAACAAACGGCATTGGCGACTCTTCTTATCCTTCCCGGTAGCCGGCAATGCGCAGGAAATCGTCCGCTTTCAAGCTGGCTCCTCCCACCAGCGCCCCGTCCAGGTCAGGCATAGCCATTAAAGCGTCGACATTATCGGGTTTTACGCTGCCTCCATAGAGGATCGGCAAAGATTGCGCCACCGATTCTCCCCACCCGGCAGTGAGGAGACCGCGCAGCAAGGAATGCACCTCTTGGGCTTGCTCGGGGGTGGCGTTACGGCCGGTTCCGATCGCCCAAACAGGTTCATAGGCGATCACCAAGTGGTGTAACTGCTCCGCGGAGAGGCCGCCCAAGCCTTTCTTCAGTTGGTCTGCCACTACCTCGAAGGCCTGACCGCGGTCTCGCTCTTCTAGTCTCTCGCCCAGACAAAAGATGGGAGTCAAACCCCAAGCCAAGGCTCGCTCCACTTTTTCTTTCAAGATGAGCCCATCCTCGCCAAAGCGCTGCCTGCGCTCGGAGTGGCCCACCACAACGTAGCGAACCCCCAGAGAGGCCAGCATCGGCGCCGATACCTCGCCTGTATAGGCGCCCCAGTCCGATGTCCAGAGATTCTGCGCCCCGATCGACAGATGGGAGCCGGCGGTAAGGGTACAGGCCGCTTCCAGGTAGGGGAAGGGGGGGATAGCAACCATCTGGCGCCCGGATGGAGGCGGTGGGGCGAGCAGGAGGGATTCCAGCAGGCTGATCGCCTCTGCGCGGGTTTTGTTGCATTTCCAATTGCCGGCAATGATCTTTCGACGCATGCGTTTCCTTTCTAGCCCTTCGCGGGCAAGCTGGCCGGAGTGAAAGCCAGGGGCAACAACTCTTCTACACTGGTCATCAATCGCTCCCCCTGTTTGTTGGCCAGGAGCACCGGGATGCCGGGCGCCAATTCGCTGAGCACCTGGCGGCAGGCGCCACAGGGGGCAGCCAGGGGTTGGGCGGCCGCTACGACTGCGATGGCCAGAAAATGCGTCTCCCCCTCGCTCCTCGCCTTGAAGACAGCCACCCGTTCGGCACAGATGGTCAAGGGGTAGCTGGCGTTCTCCAAATTGGCTCCACGGTAGACTTTCCCTGAGCTGCCCAGCAGCGCCGCTCCCACCGGAAAGCGCGAGTATGGCACATAGGCAAGCTCGCGAGCTTGCCACGCTTCATCTAGCAGGTGTTCCCAATCAATCGCCAATGCCTTTCTCCTCCTCGGGTCGCAGGTCAACCCGTATTTTCAGGATGCGGTTGCCGCGCGTTTCCTCCACCCGGAAATGCAAGCGATGGAAATCCACTTCCTCGTCGGGTGTTGGGATGTGCTGGAAGAGCCCATAGAGAAACCCTCCGACCGTGTCATAGTCTTCGGACCGGATCTCTTCCCCAGTCAGGTCTTCCAACTCTCGCAGGGAGAGGCCGGCAGAGATCTGGAAGGATCCTGGCGCCAGGGTATGAACCCTCTCAGTCTCTAAGTCGTGCTCATCGCGGATCTCGCCGACGATCTCCTCCAAGAGATCTTCCATTGTCACCAATCCCTCCAGGCCACCGTACTCGTCCACGACCAGGGCGATCTGCGTCTTCTTTCGCTGCATCTCGGGCAACAGCTCGGAGATGCGCTTGCTCTCCGGGACGAAGAAGGGGGGGCGGGCCAGGTCCGCGGCAGAGAGAGCGGGATGGTCCTCCAGCGAGGCACGCAAGGCATCCTTCTCTAACAGCACACCCGTGACATTGTCCACTTGCTCCTGGTAGATTGGTAGGCGAGAGTGGCCGCTTTCCACCATTGTGCGCAAGGCTTGCTGGAGGGGAGCGCTTTGTTCGAGGGCGATGATGTCCATGCGGGGGACCATCACCTCGGAGACCTCTTTCTCGCGAAACTCGAAGATGGCTGAGATCATCTCCCGCTCGCCGGCCGGCAAATCCTCCACTTCCTCGCGCATCTCGGCCAGGGCTTTCACTTCCGTCTCTTCCTCCGCCTCGAGGTCCGAACCAGTCCGGAAGAGACCTTTGGCAGCAATGCGGAAGAGACTAGCCAGGGGAGCTAAGAGGATACGGACAACTGCTAAAAAGCTACAGAAGCGCAACAGTGTAGCCAGAGGATGACTGGCGCCCATTAAGCGAAGCCCGACTTCTGCCAAAATCAGCAGGATCAAGGCCAGAACGATCGTTAGCCAAGCCCAGCCAGGGGCTAGACTCATCCGAGTGATCCACCAGAGGGTCAAGGCAACATAGGCGAAGATCGAGATGTAGTCGCCCACTGCCAGTACCGCGAGCATCGTCTGGGGATCCTCCCTCCACAGCAGCAAGCTTCGCAAACGAGGATTATCCTTCTCTTCCATCTCGCGCCGGAGGCGATTCTTGGAGATAGAGAGGAAGGCTGATCCAGCGGCCGAAAAGCTAGCCAGGCTGACGAGAGATAGCAATATTAAAAGAGGACCGACATAGAGGGCCCAATCCAACAAACGCTCACCTCTTTCGCATCGATTATATCAGAACACCCTGCCGGGGGCTGTCTAGTGATCCAGTGGTCTAGTGATCCAGTGGTTTAGTAGTTTAGTAACTACTTAGCCACTTAACTACTTAGCCACTTAACTACTTGACTACTTATATAAGGGGATCCCGGTCATTTTTCGCAAACGGAGAATCCCTACGCATCAACTTCCTTTCGACGCAGCAGAACGCGCTCCACGCTCTTAGGGGTGGCAAGCAGGATTATGGCTTGCACGGGGCCGAGATCGATCTCCTCGCCTTGGACTGGGAAACGCCCGAGGCGTTCAGTGATGGCGCCCCCCAAAGTGGTGGCTTTACTCTCGATGACCACTCCGTGGCTTTCCGATATCTCCGTCAAAGTCGTCTGCCCGGCCAACAGCAAGCTTCCATCCGGGCATGCCTGAATTCTCTCACTGGGAGAGTCGTGTTCGTCCCAGATCTCGCCGACGATCTCTTCTGCCAGATCCTCCATGGTCACCAGGCCGGCTGTCCCACCGTGCTCATCGACGACCAGGGCAAGGCTGGTGCGGCGCAGGCGCATCTCTTCCAAGGCTTGTGCCAAGGAGAGATTTTCGGGAAGGAACAAGGGCTCGCGGGCCAACTGGCCGGCCGGGATGGGAGAGGTCATAGGAACCCCGAGCAGGTCTTTCAAGTACAGCACACCGATCACCCGGTCCAGATCGCCCAAATAGAGAGGAAAGCGAGAGTAGCGTAGGCTGCCGGCCTCGCGCAGGATCTCCAGCGCTGGTTTTTCTACCGGGAAGGCGCGCATGGCGACACGAGGCGCCATTACCTCCCCCAACCTCTTCGCGGCGAAACGGAGGGTCCGTGAAAGCATGGCCTGGTCCTCTTCTCCGCCCCAGGCTGCAGCTAAAGTCTCAATCTCCTGGCGGCTGCGGATAGCGCTGGAGTATTGAAGGGATGGAATGAGCCGCCGCAATCCGGCCATTAGCCCGTTTACCATCCAACTGAAGGGCCAGAAGAGGAGATAGACCAAGAGTACGACTGGAAAAAGGAGTGAAGATACTCGGCGAGGAAAGCGAGCTGCCATTCCTTTCGGCGCCAACTCAGCAAAGAAGAATAAAAGGAGAGCGACCAGAGCGGTGGCCAGCCAGGGGCCGGCAGCGCCTAAGCGGTGGATCAAGAGGGTAGTCAGTAAAACAGTAGCGCTGGTAGCAGCCAAGCTGTTGGCGATCAGCATGGGTGTGAAGAAGCGCTCCGGTTTCTCCCACAGGTATAGAATGATCGCCGCTTGACGGTCCCCCGCTTCCTTGGACGCACGCAGCCGTCGTTTGTCCAGTACGGTGTAGGATGTCTCGGCTGCGGAGAAGAGGGCAGAGAGGAATAGCAACAGCAGAAAGAGGAGCCACTCAAACATGACGGGCACGAACCAGTTCGCAACGTTGCGGAGTGGCTTTCACCACCCATAGATGCCATTCCCCCAACGTGAAACGCTCTCCTTTTTGGGGGATGTGACCGGAAACCTCCAATAGATAGGAGGCCAGGTTATCGTAAGAATCCGGCAACTGCAAGCCCAGCTCGGCCATCTCTTCCCGGCCGATATCGGCGCGTACCAGCCAAGAACCATCCCGCAGGCGCCGGTCGTGGAAGACCAAGGGGTCGTGTTCGTCCCAGATCTCGCCGACGATCTCTTCAAGGACATCCTCTAGGGTGATCAAGCCGGTTGTTCCACCATACTCGTCCACCACCAGAGCGAGATGCGTCTGCCGCGAGCGCAGTTCAGCCATCAAGCGAAAAAGACGGATACCCTCGGGCACGGAGAAGATCGGCCGCAGCAACTGGGCGACGCTCTTCACCTCACCCAAGGCCAAGATCCGCAGCAGGTCTTTGGCGTAGAGCACACCGGCAATGGCGTCCAGCGTTTGGTGAAAAACCGGCAGGCGAGAGAGTCCTTGGCGACGGAAGACCTCGGCAGCCTCGTCCGGGCGAATCTCCAGGGGGAGGGCTACCATGTAAGGACGGGGGGTCATCACCTCTCCGGCCGTCTTCTGGCCGAAGGTGAGGATGGCGCCCAGGATCTCCTCTTCTCGTGGGCTGAGCAGCCCCAGAGCAGTCCCTTCAGCAGCAGCTTGAGCCAGCTCGGCCGAGGAGAGAGCGGAACGTTCTTCCTTGTCTTGGCCGAAAAAACGACCGAGGAGACCATCCGCGGCAACACTGAAGAGAGAGGAGAGGGGGGAGATCAGACGGTAAAGGAAAGCCAGGGGTCCAGCCAGGATGGGCGCCAAGCGCACGTTTGCCGAGGCGGCTGCCGTCTTTGGCAGGATTTCGCCGAAGAGCAACAGGATGAGGGTCAGCAGAACGGCGCCCAGGGCCAGAGCGCTCTCCCCCCAAAGAGACAGAATGACGCTGGTGGCCAAGGCAGAGAGGGCTGCATTGACCAGGTTGTTGCCCAACAAGATGAAGGCCAGGAATCGCATTGGGCGTTCACTGAGGCGAGCCAAGCGCGGGTCGCCAGCGAAATGGCGGCTGCCTAGCGAGAAGACAACCGTCTCCGAGCTTGCGAAGAAAGCCGAACCACCTAAAAGCACTAGGAAGAGGACGAACTGCATTCCAAGTAGTCAGCCTCGCGCTTGCGCATGGCGCTGCGTGCGGGTTCTTTCTGATCATCGTAACCACAGAGGTGGAGGATGCCATGCACCACCAGCAAACGCACTTCCTGAGTTAAGTTCCCCCCGTACTCGTTGGCTTGACGGCGAGCTTCATCGAGGCTGATGTAGATGTCTCCCCACAGATCGCCCGCTCCTTCTTGGAGGGGGAAGGAGAGGACGTCCGTGGGGCCTTCGCAGTGGTGGTAGAGGGAGTTCAAGCGGGCTATGGTCTCATCGTCTACCAGGGTGATGGAAAGTTCGCCGGCCCGGACTTCTCCCTCCAATACGCCTAGGGCTAGGTCAATCAGCGGTTTTTTCGCCAGGCGAGTTCGGGGGTGCTGATTGTTGAGGTAGATTACCCGCGGAAGTTTGATAGGACGCCCTGCCGGGGGCTGTCTAGCTGCCGGGGGCTTGTCCTGCAGCGTGTTCTTCGACATGCCCTTTCCTTTCCTTGCTGACCGGTTCAGGGTACTCGGGTCGAAGATGGTAGGCAGAAACCAGCACCCGGACGAAGACTTCCTCAACCCGTTCCAGCTCCTGGAAGCTCAGCTCACTCCGCTCCAATTGACCATCTTTGACCCGGTCAGCGAAGATGACGCCCACCATTTTGCTGATTTTCTCCGGACTCTTCTCGCGCAGTGACCGTACCCCGGCCTCTACCCCATCGGCCAGCATCAGGATACAAGCTTCCTTGCTTTGCGGTTTGGGACCGTCATAGCGGAAGGATTCCTCGGGCGTTTCCTTCTCGCTGTTGCGCTGGGCCTGGCGGTAGAAAAAGCTCGCCAGTGAGGTTCCATGGTGGCTCTGGATCATCGCCACGACCGGCTCTGGGACTCCGGCTGCACGGGCCATATCCGCCCCATCGCGGGTGTGAGCTGTGACGACTGTGGTAGAGAGCTGCGGTGTCATTCGTTCGTGGACATTGAACTCCCCTTGGTTCTCAGCGAAATAGTCAGGCCGGACCAATTTGCCGACATCGTGGTAGTAGGCGGCGACACGCGCCAACAGTACATTGGCTCCGATCGCCGAGGCAGCGCTCTCAGAAAGCGAGGCCACCATCACACTGTGCAGGTAGGTACCGGGCACTTCCAGGAAAAGGCGACGCAAGAGCCGTTGGTTGGGATTGGCCAACTCGATCAAATGCAGTGGAGAGGTCAGGTCGAAGAAGCTCTCGGTAGCCGGCAGCAGAAGGAAGAAGATGGCGAAGACACCGGAAAGGAGGCCATTGGCGAATGCCCAGCCCATCTCTTCCAGCATCAGCATCCCTTTTCCCAAGCTAAGCCCGGAGGCGCCCACGGCGAAAGCCAGGGCCAGCCCGGTAGTCAAGCCTGCTGCCAGATAATCCCCAGTTTTTCCCACCCGCCGCACGGAATAAGCCCCTGCTGCCCCGCCCAATAGCATGGCGAAGCTGAGGAGGAAGTCGTTGCCTTGGATCAATCCCACCGCCAGCGAAGAGAAGATGGCGAAGACCACGGCGAAGGGCAGGTTGAAGAGAGAGGAGAGGCAGATGGCTGCCAGGGGGATGGGGATCAAGTAGATAAAACGAGGCGGCAGAAAACGGGCTGCCAGTACGATCAAGGTGAAGAGGAGGGCGACGAAGAGCATTCGGCGAACGGTGAGGAAGTCGGCGCCGAAGTACAAGCTGAAAGCGGTCCAGGTGGCAAAGAGGGCGAGAGAGATCAGCACTGTGCCGACCAGTTTCTCCCAAGGGAACTCGCGCCGTTGCAGGCCGAGCGCCTCCAGCATGGGGAGCTGTTCCTCCCGCACCGTCTCCCCTTTCTTGACGATGATCTCTCCCTTGGCGATTTGTCTGCGGACTGGGTCGACCGAGTTCCGCGCTACCTCGCGACGCCGTTCTGTTTCTTCCCGGTCCAGGGTCAGGTTGGGTGTAATGGCTGCCTGACAGGCCGCCACCATCACGGCTTTGGCTTCCTCAGGCAAGCCTAGTACGCCGACTTTCTCGCGGATCCTCGAGGAGAGCTGGGTAAGATCCTCTTCCTTGACCCCAGCCGCCAGGAACTGCTGGGCGATGTCCATCGAGTAGGAGAGAAGGGTGGTCCATAGATGGGAATCGATTCGCAGGGCCGCTTGGATGACTTCCGAGGTGAAGGCTGGGGGAAGGACGGAGGATAGGCGGGAGGCCTTCTCCTCGTTGGTCAGGGCGCCGTTGATGACCACCTCTTCGATGGTGTTGAAGAAATTGTTGATCTGGGTGCGGACCATGTTCTGGCGAGCAGGGGTGAAATCTTTCTGGTAGACCGGCATCACCGACTGTTCCGCCAGTGTTTGCAGTTCCTCCGTCTTCTGCCCATCAATATAGATGGCGTTTCGCGGGGCGATGACATCCTCTTCGGCTACACTGCCCAAGCTGACATCCACTGTGGGGGGGAACAAGAAAGAGATCAGGACGGCCAGGAAGAGGAGATAGAGCGCTGCCGCCATCAAAAAGAGGCGGAGGCGCTTCGCTCCTGGGGTGACTTGTCTACCCCTAAGTTCCCAGGCCGTCCTGGGTTTATTCATCGCTTAAGTACTCCCTGCTGGGGGCTATTCTGTAGAGGCTTTCTTACGCCGGGCGGCTGCTTTCTTCCGACGCAAGACCGAAGGAGACACGAAATACTCTCGCCGTTTGATTTCTTTCATGATCCCCTCTTTTTGGACCTGCTTCTTAAAACGCTTGACCAACTCGTCTACAGACTCGTTAGGCCTGCGCTTCACTTCGGCCATTCCTCACCCCTCCTTCCGTCGCTAAGTCTATCCAGGGCGGGACGGAAGGATCCGTCCCCCTAGGAGATGGACGTTCAAGTATCACCCTGCCGGGGGCTAGATAGATGGTCTGCCCGCCCCAGATCCACAATTGGAGACAGCCTGCGGCAGCATCACAGCCCCCGGTAGGGTGTCCTGTAATGCGAAACCTGCGAGGTCCGACACAGTTTCCTTTCGGTCCGGTCAGGCCCCGCTCTTGCGCCAACCGGCGCCCTGTAAGCAGTAAAACGCTGAGAAATTCTGAGTCCTCTACTTCTAAGAGGCTTGCCACATGCATCCTTCGCTTCGCTCGAGGGCATGCTTTGGGTAGCAACAACCAACATACCGAGGCGCGGGGGTGAAGATCCTGGATAACCAACGTCTTATCGTCCTCGTACACCCGAGTGGCAGCCACATTGCCCCGTATTATACGGCAGAAGAGGCAATCTGTCTTCATCTCGTTAACCTTGTCAAGGCTCTTCCTCGCTCACCTTCACCTCGACCGGTTGGCCCACTTCCAGACCAGGCCAAGCTGGGAAGGTGAGGTGAATGTAGTTGGGAGTGAAACCGCCGGCCTGGTTTTCCCTGATCCGTTCCACCAATACTGGGAAGGAGCGACCCAGAAAACGACGGCGGAAGCGGCCGGGAAGAGCTTCAGCAAGAGAACGCAAGCGTTCTAGGCGTCGGCGTTTCTCCCTCTCGTCAATGGAGCCGGTCATCGAAGCAGCAGGGGTGCCCGGCCGGGGAGAGTAGCGAAAAAGGTGCAAACGAGCGAAACTGACTGCCTCGATGGTCTCCAAAGTAGCTTGGAAATCCTGCTCGCTCTCCCCAGGGAAACCGATCAGGATGTCAGTGGTCAGAGCTACCTCCGGCCAGGCGGCCCGCGCCGCTTCGACCAAACGCAGGTAGTGAGCCCGGTCATAGCCGCGACCCATGCGCTGCAGAATAGAATCAGAGCCGCTTTGCAACGGGAGATGGAGGTGCGGACAGAGATGCTCGATGGTGCGGAAGCTTGCCACTGTCTGGGGGCTCAGGTCCATCGGCTCCAGCGAGCTCAATCGCAGACGATCCAACCCTGGCAGGCGGTCCAGGCATTGGAGAAGATCTATTAGGGTGGAGCCGCCTAGGTCATGTCCCCATGATGAGAGGTGAACCCCCGATAACGCCACCTCGCGGAAACCTCGACTGAGCAGATCTGCCACTTCCCCTTCCACCTCAAGGATGGGTCGGCTTTTAGCCGGGCCGCGCAAATACGGCACGATACAGTAGGCGCAGAAGTGACTGCAACCGTCCTGTACTTTCACCAAGCCGCGAGTGCGGCGCCAACTGCTGCCGGAACTCACAGGGGCTGGGGAGGAAAGACCGAGGGCTTCCAGCAATGCAACCTCAGAACCAGGCGGGAAGCAGCAGGCTTGATAGGACACCCTGCCGGGGGCTATCAAGCTAGAACAGCTCCCGGCAGTAGAACAGCTCCCGGCAGTAGAACAGCCCCCGGCAAGGTGTTCCGGCTGATTTGCAAAGTAAGCGCCGATGCAACCGTAGTAATAAAGAGGAGCATTCGGGTTCAAGCGCTGGAGGCGGCGGGCAACCTGTCCGGCCTCGCGGGCAGCGCGTTCGGTGACGGCGCAACCGCACAGCAGGAAAGCCTGGCTTTCCGGTGAGGGAGGAGTGATCTCCGCCCCGGCTTGGCGAAGGCGCTCCTCCAAGTGGGCAGCGTCGTATTGCGAGATCTTGCAGCCGAGAACGGCCAGCGAGATTCTCAAGGGGAAAAGGGTAGGCGGAAGGCGCCGCCGCGCTCCAGGATAAGAACAGCAGCCACTAAACCGGCTACTTCCGTACGAAGGATACGCTCTCCCAGGTGTACTGCCTGGAAGCCGGACTGCTCGGCCAACCGGGCTTCCTCGGGGGCGAAACCTCCCTCCGGGCCGATCACCAAGATACCCGCCTCAGGAAAGGTTGGTGTTATTTCCAGAGTATCCAGGAGAGATCGCTCGGCGTTTTCCCAGCAGAACAGGCGAAGACCGGCACTTGCACCCTGGTGCAGGATCTCCTCGAGAGTTGAGAGAGGAGCGACCTGCAAAGGTGGGGAACCGGTCACCTTGGCCTCCTCGTCAGCCAAACGCTGCCAGCGCTCCCATTTCCGCTTGCTTTCGGCATCGTCCAGGCGGGGGATGGAGCGAAGGGAGTGAAAGGGCAACAAGCGATGCACCCCGACTTGTCCAGCCAAGGTGACGACTTGTTCCATCTTGCGACCTTTGGGCAAGCCCTGAGCCAGGTTCAACGAAAAGAGAGGCGGCTGAATAGCCTGGGTTTGGAGGATTTTTCCAAGGAGCGCCTCTCCCCGGAGGAAAAGTTCCACCTGTAGGCGTTGGCCGCCACAGAGGACATCGACACTGTCTCCTGCTTTCTTGCGCAGGACATGGAGAAGATGATGGCGTTCCTCGGGAGGGAAGAAAATAACCCGCGGCGGCTCGATAACCCGCGGCAGCTCGATAACCCTCGGCAGCGCGTCTCTGTCGGGTTGAAGGCATTCCGTCGGCAGCCAGAAAACCCGTGCCACTAAGCTTCCTGAGACAGGGCTCTCTCCAGTACACCAGTGACGCAGGCTAAGAGGCGGATCCCTTTGGCATAATCCATGCGCATCGGACCAAGGAGGCCAAGGGCGCCGTAGGCATAGCGAGACGCCTCAAAGGGCATCGCCAGTAAGGTCAGGTCGTGCATCTCCACCACCTCGTTCTCTTGCCCGATGAAGATCTGCAGATTGCGGCTAGTGAGGTGGCGGTCCAGCACGTCCTGCAAGAGGAAACGACGATCCAGGGCGTCCGCTAAGCGCCGCTGCGTAAAGCTGTTGCGAAAATCGCTAGCCAAGAGCAAGTTCTCCGCTCCCTCGACGATCAGGCGCTCGCTTTGCTCGTATAGGAAGACATTATGGAGGACAGTGGACAGTTGGTTGAGGAGGGAAACCAAGCGAGCGGGCTGCTCCTCGCGGATTACAGGCAATTCCTGCAGACATTGCCATGGTGTTTTTCCCAGAAGCCGACGGGAGAGGTAGTGAGAAAGGTACTCCAAGTCTTCTTCGCTGACTTCCACGGAGACCTCCAGGAATTGATCCTGGATCACTTTCAGGCTGGTCACCAGGATTACCAGCGCTTGCTTGGCGGACACCGGCACGAAATGAATATGGCGCATAACTTGTTGATTGGCTTGGGGAGCCAAGGCAAGGGAGGTATAAGTAGAGATGGCGGCAACCAGACGACAAGCCTCGGCAAGGATGTTGCGCAAGTCCTGGGCTTGGCGGTTCAGCACCTGGGAGATCTTCTCTTCCTCTTGGAAAGAGACGGGAGAGAGCGTCAGCAAATGATCGACATAGATACGGTAGCCTTGCTCGGTAGGGACGCGCCCGGCAGATGTGTGCGGGTGGCTGAGGTAGTCCATCTCCTCCAGGGCAGCCAGCTCGGCGCGGATCGTGGCCGAACTGCACCCCAGGGAGTATTTTCGGAGCAGCTCCTCCGACCCGATTGGCTGACCGTTGAGGATGTACTCCTCGACGACCGCCTTCAGGATCGCTTTCCTTCGATCATTTAGATAACTGGTTCCTATCATTGGTTGGCACACTCCAGATGAGAGTGCCAACCAATTGTACCTCAAATGCTCCCGGCTTGCATTCGCTAATAAACCGCTGCTGTTTTCAGTATTTCACTGGTAGAGTTTCTTTTTTTCCCCAAAGTGTAGATAATGATCTACATGAAAATCCAAAGAACGACTCCCAACGACGGGGCGAAAAGTGCTGCTGTGCGGGTAGAGGTCTCTCCTCTCTATGACCTCTTCCTGTCTCTTTTCGCAGCCGGCAATCCCAACGCAGACCCCAAGCCTGACTTCGTCCGTTCATGGAAGAGCCGTCTCTCGCGCGATGGGCGAAAGGCCTATCGCTTTTTCTTCGAGACGGAAGAGCATTTGGGTCTTCATGCCTTGACTTTTGCTTTACGCCTACCCTGTCCTCGCACTCTGGAGAATTATTTAACCCTGTTGCGTGGCTTGAAGAGCGATGATTTTTGCGTGACGGTGGTGGCCGCCTTGGAACCTTCATCCAGCCAATTGCCGAAGATCCTGCGGGATCTGCACGGCCAATCCATGCCGGCGCCGGAGGAAGCCTCTTTCTGGGAGGATTTCCGCGGGCGTTTCTCTTCTGAATCAAGGAGCCGCATTGACCGTCTACTCCACGATCCCTCCCTGGCCGAGGATCTGGCGAACCTTCTGGAGGAGCACTGGCGCCTCTTCTTGGACGAAGAGTACCGTCGTTTGCTGCCCTTCTTGCAGGAGTCCGCCCAAGTAGTGGAAGTCATGGCTCAGACGCTTTCGCCAGCCGAGATTATCCCATATATGGCTCGCGGCCTCCTTTTTCCTCCGCCGGCGGGGAAGAGGCTAACCTTCGCCCCGGCTTATTATGCAGCCCCCTTTGTCTTCTTGCAGGAATCGGAAAGCGAATATTTGCTGATTTTCCCGGCTACTGCTGCTATTGCCCAGCAGCAAGCTGATGAGGTGAAGGCTGAGTTGATCCGTTCCTACAAAGCCTTGGCCGATCCTACTCGTCTGGAGATCCTTCGCTTGTTGCGCAAACGGGAGATGTACGCCTTGGAGATTTCCCGAACCCTGCGTTTAACGCACCCCACCGTCCTCCACCACATGGCTGCACTGCGCGTAGGTGGGTTCGTCCAGACCGAGCTGCGGCGGGGGAACAACTACTATGCTTTGAAGAACGAGAGGTCCGAGGAACTTCGTCTAATCTTGGAAAAGTACTTGACAGCGGAACGAGCAACTGTAGATAATCATCTACAAGAGGATAATGATGGACACTTTTGAGAGACAGATTAGCATGAGACTGCGGAAAGAGACGGAAAGCTTGATTCCCCCAGCCAGGATGCTGGAAGAGATCCAGCGCCGGATTCTAATCGCAGTCCAGGAAGAAGACTACTCAATCAGCAGTTGGACGGCATCTTCAGCCACCTCGGCGCCGGATATGGTCTGTCAATTCCAGGCTGTTCGCTGGCAAGTCATCTAGGTCGCGGGAAGTTTTCTAGTTTACCGCCGGGCTTTTGCTGGTCGTATTAGCCTGTGCTACAGTACTCCCTGCCGGGGGCTATCAAGTGGTTAAGTGGTTTAGTAACTACTTAATTACTTAATTACTTACCTACTTAATTACTTAACTACTGAACTAGGAAGCGTGGTATTCCGTTGAGCAAATACTTGGGCGAACGCGTGCTGCAGGTCAAAGTCGAAGAGGAGATGAAGCGCTCCTACATCGACTATGCCATGTCGGTGATTGTCGGCCGGGCGCTGCCGGACGTGCGCGACGGGCTGAAGCCGGTGCATCGCCGCGTTCTCTATGGGATGATGGATCTTAGTAATTTTCCCGACCGTCCTTACAAAAAATCAGCCCGAATCGTCGGCGATGTGTTGGGCAAGTATCATCCTCATGGCGAGTTAGCCATCTATGATACGCTAGTCCGCCTTGCTCAGGATTTTTCCAGCCGTTACCCCCTGGTCGACGGACATGGCAACTTCGGCTCAGTGGATGGGGACGAAGCTGCGGCCATGCGCTACACAGAGGTGCGCCTCTCGCGCCTGTCGATGGAGATGCTGGCGGACTTGGACAAGGATACGGTGGATTTCTTGCCGAATTTCGACGGCACACTGGAGGAACCTTCCGTCCTTCCCACCAAGATCCCCAATCTGTTGATCAATGGCTCTTCCGGGATCGCCGTGGGAATGGCCACCAACATTCCCCCCCAGAACCTAGGGGAAGTAGTGGATGGGTTGGTCCATCGCATCGACCACCCCGATTGTTCCATCGATGAACTGATCGAGCGCATCCCCGGCCCCGACTTTCCCACCGGCGGGGTGATCATGGGCCGGGATGGCATCTACCAGGCCTATGCCACCGGTCGGGGGATCGTCATCTTGCGTGGCGTGGTCCAGTTGGAGAGCCTCAAAGGGGGGCGCGAGCAGCTTCTGATCACTGAACTGCCCTTCCAAGTGAACAAATCTACCCTGGTGGAGAAGATCGCTGAGTTGGTTCGCGAGAAGAAAATCTCCGGGATCTCGGACATCCGTGACGAGTCGGACCGCTCAGGGATGCGCGTGGTGCTTGAGCTGAAGCGCGATGCTCGCCCCTCCACCCTGATCAACCAACTCTACAAGCATACGCAACTACAGATCTCCTTCGGCGTGATCATGCTGGCCCTCGTAGATAATCTGCCCCGGGTACTTGACTTGGCTTCCATCCTGGACGAGTTCTTGCGTCACCGCGAGACAGTTGTAGAGAGGCGCAGCCGTTTCGAGCTGAACAAAGCGCAAGCCCGCCAGCACATCTTGCTGGGATTGGTGATCGCCCTCGACCACATCGATGAGATCGTTGCCCTGATCCGTTCCTCGCGCACGGTGGAGGAGGCCAAAGGCGGTTTGATTGAACGGTTCACTCTCTCTGAACTGCAGGCGCAGGCCATCCTGGAGATGCGCCTGGCGCGTCTAACCGGCCTGGAGCGTTCCAAGATCGAAGTCGAACTAGCTGAAGTGACGCGCACCATCGAGTATCTGATGGGTTTGTTGAGCGATCGGGAGAAGCGCTTGGCGGTCATAAAGGAAGAGTTGTTGCAAATCAAGGCTAAATATGGCAACCCGCGCCGCACGCGCATCGAGATGGAAGCTTGGAATCTAGGGGCAGAAGAGCTGATCGCTGATGAGAAAGTGGCCATCTCCATCACAGCCGACGGTTACTTTAAGCGCAGCTCGATGACTACCTACCGCAGCCAACGGCGAGGCGGGGTGGGTGTCTTCGGGGTTGGCCTGAGGAAAGAGGATCTGGTCGAAGATATTTTCGTCTGTGGCACTCACCAGCGTGTTCTCTTCTTCACCACTGCCGGCAAGGTCTATGGTGTAAAGGCGTACGAGGTGCCGGAGGGCGGCCGGACCGACCGCGGCGCTCCGGTGCGGGCGTTCTTTGCTCTGGAGGAAGGAGAGGCCATCAGCACGGCTTTGCCCATCCCGAACGATTGCGCCGAGGATTACCTGGTGATGGTCACCAACAAGGGGACCACTAAAAGCACTTTACTGGTCGAGTTCCGCAACGCTGGGCGAAGAGGAATCCGCGCTCTCCTGCTGAAGGAAGGAGACGCGCTTTGCAAGGTGCGGCGAACTAGTGCCGAGAACGCTCTCGTGGTCTTTACCCAGATGGGCTACGCGGCTCGTTTCCGCGCTTCCGATTTGCGTCCGATGGGGCGCTCGGCCGGAGGGGTGCGGGGAATCCGCTTGCGTGAAGGCGATGTCGTGGTGGGAATGGAACCCGTCATGCCGGGCCGAAAGTTGCTTCTAATCGCCGAGCTAGGTCTGGGCAAGAAGATGCGTCCCGAATCGATCCCGGTTCACAAGCGGGGAGGATTGGGAGTGATCGCCTTCCGGGTGCGGGCAAAGACCGGGCTGGTGGTCGGCGGCAAGATGGTGGCCGAGGGAGACGACATCATCGCTATCACCCAAAACGGCAAGCTGATCCGTATGGAGACCAAGTCGATCCCTACCCTAGGGCGCAACGCCTCGGGCGTGCGATTGATCCGTGCCGGCGAGGAAGACCGCGTTGTAGCTGTCGCGCGGGTGGTTCCCGAGCCCGTCATCGAGCGCGAAGAGGACAACCAGCAGACTCTTCCATTGTAGGGTACGGCATGCCGTACCCCTACTTGTGAGCTCTGCCCCAAGCCAGGAAGCGTTCAACGTCTTCGGCTGGCAAGTTGGCGCTTCCCAGCGGGGAATGGGACGCCCTGCCGGGGGCTGGTAAGCTGCCGCGCTCTCTCAAGTTGCCACCGGTTGGATGGTGGTGGACTGCTGGTCCGTGGAAATCTGAACCGCCGGTGATGAGGATGTCTGCCTCCCGGGCCAAGTCAAGATAGCGGTGGACTTGGCTTGGGTTGTGTTCGGGGTAGTAGACCTCCAGCCCTCCTAGACCCTCTCGAACAAGCGAGGGGATCAAGTCGTCACGAGCGGAGAGTCCTGGGTGAGCCATCACGGCAAGCCCACCCACCTTGACCGCCAGGCTCACCACTTGCCAAGGAGAGAGCTTACGGTGCGGTACATAGGCGGGTTTTCCGATCTTCAGGTAACGAGCGAAGGCATCCTCCACGTTGGAAGCATAGCCATGTTGCACCAAGGCCAAGGCGACATGAGGACGGCCGAAAACCCCGGACAGTTTGCTTTCTAAAATTTCGTCAGCCTGGAGGTGCATTCCCAGCTTTTGCAGCTCACCTACCATTCGCCGGATGCGCTCCCGCCGGGACTGACCGAGGCGCTCGAGGAAATCCTTGAGCAATCGGGAATCAAAGTCCAGCCAATAGCCAAGAATATGCACCTCGGCTTGTTCCACTTCGGTGGAAAACTCGATCCCGGGGACGAAACGGAGTGGAGTGGAACGGCTGGCCTGCTCGGCTTCAGCAAGGCCGACAGCGGTGTCATGATCGGTGAGCGAGAGCAAAGCGAGCCCTTCCCGGCAAGCATGGCGCACCAACTCCGCCGGGTTCAGGCAACCGTCGGAGGCCGTACTGTGAGTGTGGAGATCGACCTTCATAGACTGATTGTAACGCGTGATGGGAAAGGTTCTACAATAGAGAGACCAACCCTTCGCCTGGCGGAGGATACCCTTTGGGAGGAAGACCAATGATGGAGAACCGAATCAAAGATCTTTCCCTGGCGCCCCGGGGAAAAGCGCGGACCGAGTGGGCAGGCCGGCAGATGCCCGTCTTGCGTTCGATCGGCTTACGTTTCGCAATGGAACACCCGCTAGCCGGGCGGCGCGTAGGCGCCTGTCTGCATGTCTCAGCCAAGACGGCTAACCTCGCTTTAACCTTGAAGGCGGGGGGGGCTGAGGTATTCCTCTGCGGCTCCAACCCCCTTTCTACCCAGGATGACATCGCCGCTTATCTGGTAGGGATGGGGATTCACGTCTTCGCTTGGCGGGGGGAGGGCGAGCAGGACTACCTTGAGAATATCCGCCTGGTTTTGGAAGCTCAACCCGATCTCCTGGTCGATGATGGCGCTGACCTAACCTTGACCTACCACAAGGGGACCGGCCGGACCGTCTGTGCCGGCACCGAGGAGACCACTACCGGGGTTACCCGACTGCGCAACCTGGACCAGGAAGGACTGCTGCGCTACCCATTGATCGCCGTCAATTTCGCCCATACCAAACACCTCTTCGACAACCGCTATGGAACCGGCCAGAGCGCCTTGGACGGCGTCTTGCGGGCGACCAATCTTCTGATCGCCGGGAGCGTGGCGGTGGTCTGCGGCTATGGTTGGGTGGGTCGAGGGATCGCTAACCGGGTGCGCGGTCTAGGGGCCAACGTGATCGTTACTGAGATTAACCCGGTCAAGGCCTTGGAAGCGCTCATGGACGGCTTCCGGGTGATGCCCATCGAGGAGGCTGCCCCATTGGGCGATCTCTTCATCACCGCCACCGGGGATATCTCTATCATCGCTGAAACTTCCCTTCGCCTGTTGAAGGATGGAGCGATCCTGGCCAATGCCGGGCACTTCAACGTGGAGATCGACCTGGAAGCGTTGCGCCGCATCAGCATCACCTCGAGGCAGGTAACCGAACATATCGAGGAATTCACCTACCCCGACGGCCGCTGCGTGTTCCTTTTGGGGGAGGGGCGCCTGGTCAACCTGGCTTGCGGTGAGGGACATCCGGCTGGGGTGATGGACCTCAGTTTCGCTGACCAGGCTTTGGCGGTGGAATACCTGGCTGCCCATTACCAGACGCTGCCGCCTCATGTCTTGCCTTTCCCCGAAGCGCTCGATGAGAAGGTGGCCCAATTAAAGCTTGCCGCGCTGGGGGTTCGCATCGATTCTCTGACTGAGGCGCAACGGACTTACCTAACTTCATAGAGAAATAGGGAATCAACGAGCCCTTCTGATGGTTACACAGTAGCCCGCGCAGGGGCGAGGCATGCATTGCCCCTATGGGTGGGTTTGAAACCCGCCCCTACCAGGAAGGAGGTGATCGCCATGGCGATCGACCCGGTCTGCAAGATGACGGTAGATGAGAAAACAGCGCTCTTTCGCTCCGAGTACAGGGAGAAGTTTTATTACTTTTGCGCCAAGGGCTGCAAGGTGGCCTTCGACAAGGATCCTGAGAAGTGCCTGAAAGAGGGAAAATGAGTTCTAGACAGCCCCCGGCGGCTAGACAGCCCCCGGCGGCTAGACAGCCCCCGGCGGCTAGACAGCCCCCGGCAGGGCGTTCTGTTAAGATCCCGATTATCGGGATGACCTGCGCCTCCTGCGTGACTCACCTCGAGGAGGCCTTGATGCAGACGGAGGGCGTTCTCGAAGTGGTCGTGAATCTGGCCAACGAGAGCGCCTCCCTGCTTGTGGAAGATGGGCGTATCGCTGATGTGGCGCGTTCCATCCGCGAATCCGGCTTCGATGTGCTGCAGGATCGCACTACTTTCTTGATCGGGGGAATGACTTGCGCCACTTGTGCAGCCCATGTCGAAGAGGCGATTCGCTCTCTCCCCAGCGTTCTTTCCGTTCAAGTCAACTTAGCAACTGAGAGAGCCTATGTAGATTATATGGTTGGGTTGCTCCAGCCAAAGGAGGTGATCCGGGCAGTCGAGGAAGCCGGATACACGGCTACTCTGGTAGGTGAAAACCGCGACCGCGAGGTGGAAGCCCGTCGCCGAGAACAGCGCGATCTGGCCTTGCGCCTGTGGGTCAGCGCAGCCCTTTCCCTGGTAATCCTGGCCGGCTCGATGCTGGGGATGGTCCCTGGCTTCCCGACCTGGTTGGCCAATCCCTATCTCCTCCTGGTTTTGGCAACGCCGGTTCAATTCTGGGCTGGGTGGCGATTCTACCGCGGCGCCTGGGGAGCTTTACGTCACGGCGCCACCGACATGAACACCCTGGTAGCATTGGGCACTTCAGCGGCTTACCTCTACTCTGTTTTCGTCACTTTCTTCCCTTCGACGCTGGAACAATCCGGCCTCCCCAGCGCTACCTATTTCGACACTTCGGCAGTCATAATTACCCTGATCCTCTTCGGTAAATATCTGGAAGCCAAGGCAAAAGGCCGCACCTCGCAAGCTATTCGTCACCTGATGAATCTTCAGCCTCCCACCGCCACGGTTATCCGCGACGGGGTGGAGAGCGTGGCGCCGGCAGAGGCAGTGCAAGTCGGCGACCTCCTTCTGGTTCGTCCGGGAGAGCGCATCCCAGTGGACGGACGGATCGAAGAGGGGAGCTCTGAAGTCGACGAATCGATGGTAACTGGAGAGGCTTTCCCCGTTCCCAAGAGGCTGGGTGATCTCGTTACCGGAGCTACCATCAATGGTTCCGGGTCGTTACGCTTCCGAGCTGAGCGAGTTGGGAAAGATACATTCCTGGCTCAAGTGGTCCGCCTGGTGGAGGATGCGCAGGGCAGCAAAGCCCCTGTCCAGAAGTTGGCTGATCGCATCGCCGCGATCTTTGTCCCCATTGTCTTGGGGATTGCCGCCCTGACCTTCCTGATTTGGTGGGCCTTGGGACCGGCGCCTAGCTACTTGTTGGCGCTGAACAACGCAGTGGCGGTGCTGGTTATTGCTTGTCCCTGCGCCTTGGGATTGGCTACCCCGACCGCCATCATGGTGGGGACCGGCCGGGGGGCCCAGATGGGGATCCTGATCCGTTCAGGACAGGCCTTGGAGGAAGCCGGCCGGGTGGATACGGTGATCTTCGACAAGACCGGCACCCTCACTGCCGGCAAACCCAGGGTGGAGAGAATCGTCCCAAGTCAAGGAAGCGAGGAGGAGTTGTTAAGCATCGCTGCCAGCGTAGAGAGCGACTCAGAGCATCCATTAGCCCAGGCGGTGCGGTCCTATGCAGTCGAGAATGGGATCACCCCAACGGCGGCTGATGGGTTCCAAGCATTGCCGGGGCTGGGTGTTCAAGCCTCCGTGGGCGGGCAGGAGGTACTCTTGGGAAGCGCACGCTACCTGGAGGAAGCCGGAGTTGTGGAATTGGAGCGTTCCTTCGAGGGACAGGGGTTTACGGCTCTTTATCTAGCTGTAGCCGGTGTATACCGCGGCGCCTTGTTGATCCGTGATACATTGAAACCGGAAGCGCAGGAGGTGATCTCCACGATAAAGAATGGTGGCCTGGAGGTGTGGATGATCACCGGCGACACAGAGGCTTCAGCACACGCTGTGGCGAGACAATTGGGAATCGATCGCGTCCTGGCGCAAGTGTTGCCATCGGGCAAGACTGATCAAATCAAGGCTCTGCAATCTCAAGGCAAGCGGGTGTTGATGATCGGTGACGGCATCAACGACGCTCCCGCCCTGGCTCAAGCAGACCTTGGCATCGCACTGGGCACAGGCACTGATGTGGCATTGGAGTCGGCCGACGTAGCCTTGGTCTCGGGTGACCTGCGTGGGGTGGGGAAAGCGCTGGCCTTGGCCCGGCAGACGATGGCGACGATCCGCTGGAACCTATTTTGGGCATTCCTTTACAACGTCTTGGGAATCCCCATTGCCGCCGGCATCCTCTACCCATTCTTCGGAATCCTCCTCAACCCAATCATCGCCGCTCTGGCGATGGCCTTCAGCTCGGTCTTCGTAGTGACCAACTCGCTTCGTTTACGATCGTTCCGGGCGTAAACACGAGTAATTAAGTAATTAAGTAGGTAAGTAATTAAGTAGGTAAGTAATTAAGTAATTAAGTAGTTACTAAACTACTAGACCACTTAATCACTAAATCACTAAACCACTTAATCACTAAACCACTAAACCACTAAACCACTAAACCACTAAACCACTTAACCACTTGATAGCCCCCGGCAGGGTGTTCTGAAGAATGATGCATCACTAAGAGAGAGAGCCCGTGCGTGGGCGGGTTTGAAACCCGCCCCTACGAGGACCATTCCGGTGTAAACCATATCAGGGTCGATGAGACCTCAAGAACAAAAGGGGATGACTATCCCTGGAACCGCGGCGCCTCAGTGCGGCAAATCTGAGACTGAGACTGTCCCTGAGACTGCTCCTGGGAATGAGACTGCACCCAAGACTGAGACCGTCCCTGAGACTATTCCTGGGATTGTCGGCTTTCCTGGGACCGCCGCACCCCAGTGCGGCATCTGCAGTAACAAGACGGAGGCCAACCGCTCTGGAGAGCAACCAGCCCGAAGGCGGCACTCTCGCGGCTATCTGCCCCACTTCGACACAGAACGCCCTGCCGGGGGCTGTCTAGCTGCCGGGGGCTGTCTAGCTGCCGTGAGCTGTCTTGCTGCCGTGAGCTGTCTAGCTGCCGTGAGCTGTCTTGCTGCCGTGAGCTGTCTAGCTGCCGTGAGCTGTCAGCCTAAGTGGGTACAGAACAGCCTGCGGCAGCATGTCACAGAACGCCCTGCCGGGGGCTGTCTAGTTAGGGTAAGTACTTACTAAACTACTGAATTACTTGATCACTAATTTAACTGCTTATCTACTTGCAGACTCTGAATAATCGCTGTTCTCCTTGCGTCTAACTCAGTAGCCTACTTACAAGGAGAACCAATGCGTCGATACCTGGTCACCAAGAGCTGCCTGTGTTGCGGAAAGGAACTTCCCCTGGAGGAAGCAGTTCTCACCTACCGCACCCGCAGCGTCGTCGTTTCTGTTTGCTCCGTTCGTTGTCTCGAAGCGTTGCAGTTGGGTTTGGGAGCCGGCAAAGAGCGGCGCAGGTTTGCCACCTTGGTGGCGAGTTCGGTTTGACCCCATCGTGGGGCCATGCCAGAATTGGGGAGATATTTCTTGACGTACCGGGAGCAGCCTACTTGCCGCAGGAATTGTCAGAGGCCGAGGCGCCCGAGCCGGCCTCGGTGGGACACTCCGCCCAGGAGCGGTTTGAGGAGTTTGTGCGCCGCTACGAGAAGCGGCTCTTTGCCTTGGCTTATCACTATACCGGTAACCACGACCGAGCCGAAGAAATTGCCCAGGAAGCTTTCCTCAAAGCCTACCTGGGCTTTGACCGTTTCCGGGGAGAAGCGCAGGTTTTCACCTGGCTTTACCGCATCGTGGTCAACCTTTGCATCGATGATCGGCGCAAGCGCAAGCCTGTGGAAGTGCCCATTGACGACCTCCCCATCTCGGATGGCTTCGACCCTGATCGATCTGAGCGGGAGATGGTCCTGCGCGAGGCCCTCGACCAGTTGGCCGAACCACTGCGAGTGTGTCTGATCATGCATGACATGGATGGGTTTTCTTATCAAGAGATGGCCCGAATTCTGCGTTTCCCTTTGGGCACGGTAATGTCTCGGATGAATTCCGCCCGCCGTAAGATGCGCAGGATCCTGGAGAGCCAATACCCTGAGTTGAGGCCAAAGGTGAAGCGATGAGCCGCTGCCGGCAAGAGCGCTTCCTCGCCGCCTATTTAGATCAGGAGCTTTGCTCTTCCGCACGAGCTCGAGTGGAAGAACATCTGGCTGAATGTGCGGATTGCCGTCGAAATCTCGCCGAGCAGGAGGAGATGCGCGATTGGTTGGTTTCTTGCCACACTCCTGCTCACAGCCCCGCCTACTGGCAAGCCTTTGAGGCTCGCTTGCGCGAGAGGAGAAGAGGCCGTCAGCCCGGCAGGGTTGGTTCCTGGCCGGTTGCCTGGCGAGCGGCAGTGGCCCTGGTGATGCTCTTCGTCCTTTCCTTTGGGGTCGCTACCGGCAGCGTCTCGCCGAGCAAAGCTGAAATACTCAGCAACATCCCAGGCGCGACAGTCTACTTGGATGGCGAGGTTGTGGGGATCACCCCGTTGCGACTAAGCCTGGCTCCAGGCAGTCACCGTGTGGCTTTGCACAAGGAAGGATTCCGGGTTTGGGAGGAAATGGTGATGGCTCTCTCCAGCGCCCCATTGCGATTGGAAGTGAAGCTTGTTTCCAAGAGCGGAGAGGCGAATGCACAGAGGACTGGTTTGCAGCAATTCGCGCTCCTTTCTGTTTCCCCGAACAGCGAGACCATCGCCTTTCTCGGTTCCAAGGAAGATTTCCGCGCTGGGACGGGTGAGCTGTGGCTGTATCACCCTGCCGGGGGCTATCGAGCTGCCGCGGGCTATAATGCTGCCGCAGGCGATAATGTCACGCGCGGGCAAGTGGAGAAAGTGCGGGAAGGGTTGGCCATCGTTCGCCCAGCTTGGTCTCCGGATGGGAAGCGCCTGGCCTACGTGATCTCTGGAGCGAACGGCGATTCATTGGCGATCTGGGACCGCGACCGCAATGTAACCCGCACCGCCTCCCCCGAGCAGGCCCTCGCCCAAATAGCTTGGTTGAACCGTGACCAACTGCTCACATTGGGGGGAAGTGATTCCCGCTTGACCCTGCATGAAGCGATGAGCGATCAGCAACTGTCTAGTCTGGAGCATGATAGCCTGCGGGTTGAGAATTTGCGGCAGCATGATCTCTCCAGCTTCCCAGTAGAACGGTTCGCCCTTTCCCCGGATGGCAACTGGCTGGCCTACCTGGCAGCAACCGATGGGAGGATTTATTTGCTTTCGCTCCAGACAAGCGTCAATCGAGCTCTCAGTCAAGTGGGCAGGGAATGCTTCGCCTTGGCCTGGTCTCCTTCCGGCCAAGAGTTGGCGGCAGCATCCCGGGATGGTCTTTTCCTCTACGACCTCACTAGCGAGAAAGAAACCCTTCTCTGCCCCCAGTTGGCGACCGAGTTGTTGTGGACTCCGGATGGTCCGCTCCTCTTCCTTCAAGGGGAAGGGGAAAACGCTCTTTGGCGTTGGAACCCAAGAGAGGGGGAGCCCCGCGAGATCTATCGCGACGGCGGCAACCTGAATTCACTGGCTCTTAGCCAAGGCGGCGCGATCCTCCTCTATAGCTCCGATGCGACCGGTTTCCGCCGGCTTTGGCAAGCTGATTTCTCCGGGCAAGAGCTCGCCGTCTCCCCCTTGTTATCCGCCGGTAAGCTGGCCCTCTCCTCACAACCCCAAGCTGCTGAAGTGTATTTGGATGATGAGTACCTCTGCCGCACCCCCACGACCCTTACCCTCTCCGAGGGGGGTACAGTCTCCCTCACCTTAAAGAAAGAGACGTACCAGGACTGGCGATTGCGATTCTCCTTGGCAGAGGGGGAGACGCGTGAGCTGACAGCCCGCTTGCTTCCTGTCAAATCAGAGTACCAGCCTCTCTCCGAGACGGAGGGGGAGAAGAGGGAGGCATCCTTCTCCCCGAATGGGAAGTGGTTGGCGTACAGTGAAGAGTTCCTCGGCAACAGTCGCTTGCAGTGGATGGACCTGGAAGTGATAGCCCGCGGAAGCATGTTAACTAGCGGCAGCGTGTCTCGCGACCTCGGCCCCGGCGCTCACCCGGCCTGGTCAGAGGACAGCCAACTGCTCTACTTCGACCGGGGAGGGGCCAACAGCAACATCTGGGTCGCCGGTGAGGGGGGCGGTGAGGCGACTCAACTGACCATCAGCGGCGCTGCCGGCAATCCGCTGCCATCTCCCCAGGGCGGCTGGGTTGCCTACCGCCAAGCGCTGGATCCGGCACACCCGGAGTTGTGGCTGATGAACGCTGACGGCGGTGATGCGCGTCTGCTCGTCCAGGAGGAAGCTGGGCAAATCTATGCCCATCGTTGGTCTCCGGATGGAAGCGAGATCCTGATCCTGGTCCATCTGGGCAATCTCGATGAAGCTCGCCTGGTCAATTTGGAGGGCGCCCAACGCACCCTGATCTCTGGGCGGGATCTCAGCCTGGCGGTTTGGTCTCCGGATGGTCGCTTCCTGACATTGCAAGTGGGCGCGGAAGGGAGGAGCGAGTTGCAGATTTTCCGCTACCCCGAGTTGCAATTCTACGCCAGCCAGTCGATCGGCCAGGAGAGTGCATCGCTTTTCTGGGTCGAGGATGGGCTTACCTGGTTCCAAGGGAAAGCCAACGGATTTCAGGGTTTTCATCTGGACTTGACCCAGGGCGTCCCGCAGGTGGGGAAGTTTATTTCCGATTGCCGGTTCTTAGACTTCAATCCGCCTACGGATCTTTCCCTTTTCGCAGCCGACTGGAACGGGATTAATCAACTGTATCAGACCGAAGCCGCCTTCCCATGAATGGCGCCTGTATAATTCAGTAATTAAGTGGTTAAGTAGTTAGGTGGGTAAGTAATTACTAAATCACTAAACCACTTGATCACTAAACCACTTGATCACTAAACCACTTGACTACTTGATTGTGGAGGTAAGGAGCAAAAATGGCCTTTAAGCAAAAAGTCTCCAGTTGGGAGCAGACAACACAGCCCCCGAAGAAGAGACGCACCAGCCTGAGCAAAGAGAGATCACTTCGGTCCGGCCAATCCCGCAAGCGAGTGCCACCTCCGCAAAAACGCCGGCGAGTGACGGTGGGGCGCGTTCTCGCTTACATTGCCCTGGCCATACTGGCTTTGATTCTGATCGGGTTAGCGACCTTCGCTGTGGTTCTCTATTCGATCCCGGTCCCTGAGGCGAAAAATCTCTCCTTCAGCTTCTCCGAGTCATCACAAATTATTGACCGCAACGGCGCCCTTATCGCCACTTATTCACCCGCCGAAAAGCGCGTCTACAAGCCATTGGCAGAGATATCCCCGCTATTGCAGCAAGCAATCATCGCCGTGGAGGATCATCGCTTTTACGAACACTACGGCATTGATGTGAATGGGCTCGCCCGCGCCGTCTGGGATTATGCCACGACAGGGCAAGTACAGGGAGGAGGCTCGACGCTCACACAGCAGTTGGCCAGAGAAGCTTATTTGACCAAAGAAGTCAACCTGATCCGCAAGTTCAAAGAGATCATGTTGGCTTTTCGCATCGAGCAGGCCTATAGCAAGGAACAGATCCTGGAGCTCTACCTGAATGCCGTCTACTATGGGCAGAATGCCTACGGAGCGGAAGCCGCCGCCTTGACCTACTTCGGTAAACACGCCTCGGAGCTCAATCTTGCTGAAGCGGCTTGGCTGGCCGGCGTCATCAATGTCCCTTCCGTCCTCGGTTCGCCGGACAATCGAGATGCCGCCAAGGAACGCCAGGAGCTAGTTTTGAACCGGATGAAGACCTATCGCATGATCAATGAAGGGGAATACGATCAAGCTGTCGCGACGGAATTGATCTTCTCAGAATCAGCCATTCGCCTGGAGTCGGATGCTCCCTATTTTGTCACGTGGGTGAGGGGAATTCTTGAAGAAAAGTATCCTTCCGAGGTCCTCCTCAAGGGAGGCCTCACCATCCAGACCAGCCTCGATCTGCAGATGCAGCGCTGGGCCAACGAAGCCATTACGGAAGCGTACCGTTATTGGACGGAAGACCAGGGAGAGCTGGATCCCACCATCAAAGATGACGAAGGCGTCTCCCAACCCCAAGGAGCGCTGGTAGCCCTCGATCCAAAGACGGGAGACGTGCTGGCCATGACCGGCGGTCGAGATTGGAATGAGACGGAAGTGAATCGGGTGTTGCGGGCGCGTCAGCCGGGCTCCGCTTTCAAGATTTTCGATTACACCGCTGCAATCGATAAAAAGATTATCAACCCAGCGACTCGCCTGGTCTCGGAGGAGATCGACCTCAACGGCTGGAAGCCGAATGAATATACCGGAGTAGCGGAGGGAGGATCTGCCAGCTATGCTGGAGAGATGACGGTACGGGAGGCTGTTAAAAAATCCTCCAACGTGATCGCCATCAAAGTTGCCCTTCAGGTTGGCCTGGACAATGTGATTGCATATGCCCATAAGATGGGGATCACCGCGGAGCTTCCGCCGTATCCTTCCATCGCCATCGGCGGGGTGGAAGTAACTCCTCTGGAGATGGCGCAAGCTTATGCGGTCCTGGCTAACATGGGCAGCTCTGTTCAAGCCAACCCGATCCGCAAAATCACCGATCGCGAGGGGACCGTACTGGAAGACAACCCGCCGCTTCTGACCCAGGTTCTCAGCCCGGCCACTTCCTATGTCATGACCGATCTTTTCAAAGGGGTCTACCAGAATACCGGCTATGCCGTCGTGGACGGCCTGATCGCGGCAGCCAAGACAGGCACCACCGATGAGTTCAAGGATGCCTGGTTTTGCGGGTATACGCCCAACATTGTGGCGGTTGCCCGCAACGGGAACGACTACGACTATGTGCCCTTCAAGATGAAGAATATCGGCGCCTGGATTCCAGCCACCATCTGGCATGATTTTATGGTCAAAATCGCCACCATTCAACCCAGTGAGGACTGGCCGATGCCGCCCGGGGTGATCCGCAAAGATGGGGAAGTGTATCTGGTGGGGACCGAGAATATGGTTACCGTGACTCCCTCCACTCCTACAGTGAACATCACTGCGACCCCCTCTTGGATTCCCACCCAGACCCCCTCCTGGCTTCTCCCACCGCCATCTCCGTCGCCTACGCCTACGCCGTCGCCGTCGCCGTCTCCTACTCCCACGATGCCTCCCATTCCCACCTCTTCGCCTTCCTTCTTCCCGACGCCCAAACCCACTCCCACCCCCACTCCCACGACACCCACGCCAAGACCTTCCCCTTCACCCACGCCGCTACCGACACCGACTAAACCACCCATCACTGAGACACCCTCCTGGCTTTTGTAAGTGGCTAAGTAGTCAAGTAGTTAAGTGGGTAAGTGAGTAAGCGCTTACTAAACTACTAAACTACTTGATAACTAAACCACTTGATCACTAAATAACCCCCGGTAGGGTGATGCCACCTTTCTCTCTCGCCGGTTTGCGCTAAAATGGGGGGATACTGGTTCGAGGAGGAGCTATGAAAGCAGTCGTTAAGACAAGACCCATGCCAGGCGCAGAATTCCTGCAAGTGAAGGATCCCACTGTCGCCTCCGATCAGGTTTTAATCCGCGTTCTGGCTACATCTATCTGCGGCACAGATGTACATATCTATAAGTGGGATCCCTGGGCGCAAGGGCGAATCGGGGAGAAGAGACTGCCGCAGATCATGGGGCACGAGGTGGCTGGGGAGGTAGTCGAAGTGGGATCTGCCGTCCGCCGTATCAAAGTGGGCGACTATATCTCCGCTGAGACTCACATCTACAATCCCGGGGACTTGAACGCCCTCCTTGGCCAGTTGCACATCGGCGACCATATGAAGATCCTGGGCGTGGATTGCGACGGCGCCTTCGCCGAATACTTCGCCGTGCCGGAGAGCGTCTGCTGGCTCAACGACCCCGCCATTCCAGCGGAAATCGCCTGCGTACAAGAGCCGCTTGGCAACGCCACTTACACGGTGCTGGGGGAGTCGGGGGACGTAGCCGGGAAGACCATGGCAATCCTTGGCGACGGACCGATCGCGCTTCTGGCGGTAGGCGTGGCTCGCGTCTGTGGCGTCGTGAAGATCTTCTTGGTGGGCAAATACCCCTTCAACATGGAGATCGGGCGCAAGATGGGCGCGGATCACCTGCTCTACGCCAATGATGCGGCCACCGACAGGGTCGCTTTCGTCAAAGAGCATACCGGTGGCTCTGGGGCGGATCTTGTGTTGGAGATGGCCGGCTCCCAGCAAGCTTTGGACGAGGGGTTTGGAATGCTGCGGAAGGGCGGCCGTTTCTCTGCCTTTGGCGTTACCTCAGAATCCCCGGTGCGCATCGATTACAACAATGGGATCGTTTTCAAAGGGGCTCAGATTGAAGGGATCAGCGGACGGCGCATGTTTGACACCTGGTATCGGGTGCGCAACTTTCTCAGCTCGGGGCGCTTGGATATCAGCCCGGTGATCACCCACTTACTTCCCTTGGAGGAGTTCGCTGCGGGTTTCGAGGTAATGACCACCCGGCCGCGCACTTCAGCCAAGGTCGTGCTTTTCCCGCATGCGGCCGAGTTAGCCGCTGCCAAGGCCCGTCGGGGCCTCTAGATTACGAGGAGGTAATCCACGATGTACGGCAAGCTGCAATCATATCTCCAGCAAGAACTCCGATCGATCCGTGAACAAGGCTTGTATAAAGAGGAACGCCTGATCAGCTCTCCCCAGGGAGCCCCCATTGAGGTCTCTTACCCTGCCGGCGCTCCTGTGCGAGAGGTTTTAAACTTCTGCGCCAACAACTACCTGGGGCTCTCCAGTCACCCCAGGCTGCTGGAGGCTGCACGAGTTGGCCTCGAAAAACGCGGCTACGGCATGTCCTCAGTGCGTTTCATCTGCGGCACCCAAGACATCCATAAAGAGCTTGAGGCCAAGATCAGCCGTTTTCTGGGGACCGAAGACACCATCCTTTACTCTTCTTGTTTCGACGCCAACGGCGGGCTCTTTGAGGTTCTTTTGAAGGAAGAGGATGCCGTCATCACGGACCAGCTCAATCACGCCTCGATTATCGACGGCATCCGCCTCTGCAAGGCCCAACGTTCCATCTATGCTCACGGTGAGATGACCGATTTAGCAGCCAAACTAGAGGAAGCCCAGTCGGCCCGATTTCGCATGATTGTCACCGATGGCGCCTTCTCGATGGATGGAGACATCGTCAAACTTGCTGAGATCTGTGAGCTGGCCGACCGTTACCATGCCTTGGTGATGGTGGACGACTCCCATGCCACCGGTTTCATTGGAAAAACTGGTCGAGGCACTCCCGAGCACTGCGGTGTATCCGGGAGGGTGGATATCATCACCTCCACTCTTGGCAAAGCCTTGGGCGGCGCCTCCGGTGGCTTCACATCGGGTCGCAAGGAGATCGTGGAGATCCTTCGCCAACGGTCCCGTCCCTACCTTTTCTCCAATACACTGCCGCCGGTGGTGGTCTCCGCCGCTCTCTGCGTTCTCGACCTGCTTAGTGAAAGCACGGCATTGCGCGACAAGCTGGAATGGAATACCCAGTATTTCCGCCGGCAGATGACCGAGGTTGGTTTCGAGATCCGCCCGGGGGTTCACCCGATCGTGCCGATCATGCTCTACAACGCCAAGCTTGCCCAGAATATGGCTCGGGATCTCTATGATGAGGGGATCTACGTCATCGGCTTTTACTTCCCGGTGGTGGCCAAAGGTCAGGCTCGCATCCGGGTGCAATTGAGCGCAGCTCACGAGAAAGAGCACATCGACCGAGCGGTCGAGGCTTTCTCCAAAGTAGGCGCCAAGTACGAAATCCTGGGAAAGAACCGCGAACAACTGATCGCCCAGTACGGCCTCTAACGAACGCTTTGCCGCACGACGATCGCCTGCTTCGATGACGCTCCGCAAGCAGGTTATTCTGCTGATCCTGCTGATCCTCTTCACCTTCCTCTCGCGGGGGCTTTTCCTCAATCAGCCGGCCGGGACCGTCTTCGACGAGGTGCATTATGTCAAGGCGGCACGTGCCTACGTGGCCGGGCAGCCGGATACTAACTGGGAGCATCCCCCCCTGGGGAAAATGTGCATCGCCTTGGGGATCACTATCTTTGGCGACAATGCGCTGGGGTGGCGCTTCTTTTCTTACTTGTTGGGCTGCCTGGCGGTGATCCTGGTCTTTCTCCTGGCCCGAGCTCTAGGTTTGGGTTGGGGCGCTGCGCTCTTCGCCGGTGTTTTTTATGCAACCGATTTCATGGTTTTCATCCAGGGCCGAATGGCTATGCTGGATCTCTACGTGGCCTTCTTCTCGCTCTTGGCTCTATTCTTCGCGGCGCGTTTCTACCGCACTCGCTGGCGTTTAGATTTTCTTTTCACCCTGATTGCCTTGGGTTTTGCCTTGGCTTCCAAATGGTCAGCCGCTTACCTGGTCGTAGCGTTGGGAGTTTTCTTTCTGGTCTTCCCTCCCTTCCGCTTGAGCCGGCGAGCTGGGCTCAGCTTCCTGGCCAATGGACTGTTGGTCTTCCTTGCCTTCCTCGTTGTGGTGGGCGGCCTCTACCTTCTTTGTTACAGCTATTATTTCAGCTTCGGGAATGACTTGGCTGATTTAGTCAAGTTGCACACCGACGCTTGGGCTTGGCACACCCGCGCGGTCATTGACCATCCCTACGCTTCTCCCTGGTGGAGTTGGCCCTTGATGACCAAGGGAGTCTGGTACGCTTACTTGACTAACCCGGCGGGACTGACGGAAGGGATCCTGGCCATTGGCAACCCGATTGTCTGGTACGGCGGGGGGATTGCCCTGCTGACTTTGCTGGCCAGCCTGCCTTGGTGGGCTCGCCGGCGGGGCGCCTTCCTGCCTGGCTTTGTCCTCTTCGCTTTTCTGGTCAACTACTTACCTTGGATTATTTCCAGCAAGGGAGGTTTCATCTTTTATATGTTGCCGGGGATACCCTTCTATGCACTGGCCTTGGCCATCTTGGTTCAAAAAGGGTGGCGACGGCCTGCAGCTCGTGTGATCAGTTGGGTTGTCCTGGTTCTAGCGGTCTTGGCTTTCCTGGCTTTCTACCCCTTGCTTACCGGTTTACCCGTCTACCCTGAGGGTTTCCTGAAAGGGATCTGGGCGGGAAGCTTCCTGGGCATCTTCCGCTAGACACCCTGCTGGGGGCTGTCACCTTAAGTGGGTAAGTAGTTAAGTGGGTAAGTACTTACTAAACCACTAAACCACTAAACCACTTGATCACTGCTTAGAGCATCCGCTCCTCGCCGGGAGCCAATGCCAAGGCGCGACTTGCCGTCTCCGCTTCGACACGACGGGAGAAGGCCAGGCTGTCTTGGGCGATCTGGGGGAAGGTGTTGTAGTGGATCGGAACCACCCAAGCCGGCGACAGCAGGCGAACCGCCTCCAAAGCGTCTTGGGGGTCCATCGTGTAAAGACCCCCGATCGGCAGGAAGGCGCAAAAAAGCGGACCTTCGCTTTTCAGCAGGGCCATATCGCCGAAGAGGGCGGTATCCCCAGCGTGGTAGAAGAGGCGTCCGAAGAGCTGGATCAGGAAGCCGGCCGGCTCTCCCAGGTACTGCCCTTGGGGGCCGGTGGAGCTGTGAATGGCGGGGACGACTTTCACCCAGCCGAAGGGAAAGGCCACTTTTCCTCCGAAATGGGCCGTCCGCACCGCAGCCCCCTCCCCATGCAGGTAGCGGGCCAGATCGGTGATGGCCAGAATCTCGCAACCCGCTCGCTTGGCCAGGGGAACGGCTTCTCCTAGATGGTCTCCGTGGCCGTGGGTAACCAACACCAGTGTGGGTTCCAGGGAGGTGGGGATCTCTCCGGCTGGGTAGTATGGGTCGATCGCCAGGGTTTGCCCTCCCTGCGCAAGGGAGACAAAAGCATGTCCCCAGAACTTGATCGAGACACCCTGCCGGGGGCTATCAAGTTGCCGGGGGCTGTCTACCTCATTTGCATCAGTCATCCCTTCTCTCTCCTCCTGCCTTCTCTTTTTCTACTTTGCCTCTCGCCCGATCACCAGTTTCAATGGATCCACCTCTTCTCGCAACACCCGCAGTTCGTCCTCGCTGGGCGGATCGGTGGTTCCCAACGGGTCTTTCACCAAAAGCTCGAAGCCCGTGTTGACCCGCACTTCCTCGAGGGTCACCCCGGGGTGGATGGACTCCACCATCATCCGCTTGCTCTCCGGATGGTATCCCAAGACGGCCAAATTGGTGATCACTTTGTAGGGTCCGGCGCCGGGGGGCAGGCCGGCCCTCTCGCGCGAGCCGGGGCCGTCGAGGTAGCCTGGGGTGGTGAGGAAATCAACCTTTGGGACGAAACGGCGGGCGCTTTGCGGGGTGACCACCATCGTCCGCCAAGCCAGCGAGCCGAAGTCGTTGGCGCCGCCGGAACCGGGGAAGCGCACTTTGGGCTTGCGGTAGTCTGTGCCGACCTGGGTGGAGTTCAAGTTGCCGTAGAGGTCGATCTGAGCCCCCCCGAGGAAGCAATAATCCACCAAACCACGAGACAGGGTATCCATCACTTCGGTCATCGAAGTGGCTTGGATGGCTCTGTGGGTGGTGCGTGAATCCCCTACCGAGATGGGCATAGTGGGGAGCAAAGGAGCGATCCCCCCCGCTTCGAAGATCACCAACAGGTTCGGCGCATACAGCTTCTGGGCCAACATCGCTGCGGCCACTGGAACCCCCGTGCCCACCGAGACCGAGGCGCCGTCCTCCAAATAGCGGGAGGCTACGCAGACCAGCAATTCCATGCCGTTGTACTTCGCTTTCCGGGCTTTTAGCGGATCGTCGTAGGCCATCCTAGTCTGCCCCCTCTCCTTCCGGCTTGCGCAGATACTCCAAGTCTCGCAACTGGCTCATCCTATGAGTTCCGCCGCATAGCTCCAAATAAGCGTCAAAGTCCCGGATCCCGAAGAGATACTTGTCAAGGAAGGCCTGATAGGTCTCGGGGCTCTCCTCGGCAGTCAACCATTCCTGCAAATGCTCTTCGTCGGAGTAGTATTCGTAGGGCATGTTGCCTGGGTAGCTTCCAAAAGGAACCTCCACCACGGCGTCCACCAGATAGTAGGGGATGGTGGTTTTCTCTTGGTCATCGCGAAAGAAGTCGATAGGGACCAACCGTTCGGCGCTGATGATCACCCTCTTTGAGGCGCGAGCCAGATCCTGGTCAGAGACTAGAATTCCGCGGATGTGGCAGTTCCCGTTGATGTCCGCCTCGTGGACATGGATGATGGCCACATCCGGGAAGAGAGCGGGCAAGGCCAGGTACTTCTTTCCGGTGAAGGGGCAGATGATCTCTTTGGCGGCGCTGTGCAGCTCGGTATCGGTCCCCAGCATGCTGCGGGCTGGAATGAAAGAGACCCCCATGGCAGCCGCCCGCAATCGCCAGGAGAGCGCCGCATTGGTCCATTCCGTGCATTCCACTGCCCCGCTCTCGAAATACTTTCGCGTCATCTTAGGAATGCCCCGCGCCTCCAAGCCAATGATGTATGCCGCATCGCATCGGTCAAAACACTTGCCGGCCGCCAGGATCTCACAGTCGTGGGTCGCGGGGTGGCCAGCGAAGCCGAGACCCTTTCTTCCCTGGCGGACGATCTCGTGCAATAAAGCGGTGGGAATGCGCACCCCGCCAAACCCCCCCACCGCCAGATAGTCGCCGTCATGGAGGTGGATCTGCACGGCCTCCTTGACGGAGGTCACTTTGTTGGTCAGCTTCTTGGATTTAGAACGGAAGCACCCGCGTAGAAGATCGGGATCGACCTCGGTAAAGATCCTTCCTTGCCCTTCCATGTATCCTCCTTAGTGTGAGGTGACAGCCATTAAAAGTGGCTAAGTAGTTAAGTAGTTAAGTGGCTAAGTGCTTACTAAACTACTTGGCCACTTAACTACTTGATCACTAGACAGTTTGTGTCAGCCAGACAGCCCCCGGCAACTCGACAGCCCCCGGCAGGGTGTTCTATCAAAGCAAGCAGGACGGTTTCTTCAGCGGCGCCCAGACGCGCAGGGCGAGCGGGACGATCTCCAGGGTCATCGGCAAATCGGAGAAGAAATCGCCGTCGGCGTAGGAACAATAAGGCGCATCGCAGGAGATTTCGATGCGGCGAGTTCTGAATTCAAAGACTTTTGGGTTGGAGAGGTGGTTGCCACTGAAGACCTTCGGCAAGGTGCGCAGGAAATCACCTTTGCCCAGGTCGCCGACCACGACGATGTCGAAGAATCCGTCGTTCACTTTGGCATGAGGGGTCAGGTGCATCCCTCCGCCATATTGCGGGGAGTTGCCGATGCCGATCATCAACGCTTTCCCCTTCCAGTCGCCATTGTCGTGACGCAAGGCGAAGTTCGCTGCCTTGAAGCGGAAGATCTGGACGATGGCCGCATAGTAATAAACGATCCCGCCCTTGATCCAGCGGACTTGGTTGCCGTAGCGATTGACCTCGGAGTCGAAGCCGGCGCCGGCCATATTGACAAAGAACCGGCCGGTTCCACTGCGCCCTATATCGATCTCCACCGATTGGCCTGAACGAAGCGCTTCGCAAGCTGCCAGTGGGTCACGGGGGATCCCCAGCGCGGTGGCGAAGTCGTTGCCGCGCCCCAGGGGAAGGAAGCCGAGGGTGACCCCGGTCCCGGTCATAGCGCCGCCCAGCGCATGGCTGGTTCCGTCCCCGCCTGCCGCCACGATGCGCTGGAATCCTTCGGCGATCCCCTCTCTAGCCATCTTCGGAGGGGCATCCGGCGAGGGTGAGATACGCATGGTGACATCAATGCCTAATTCTTTCAGCTTCCCCTCCACTTGCGGAAGAACTTGCAGCACACGGCCTTGGTTAGCCGTCGGGTTGACGATGACCAGCGTTTTCATGCAAAGTCCCTTTCACGGCATTCCTCATGCCTTATGCCAATTATCGTGATTAAGTGGTTTAGTGATCAAGTAGTCAAGTGGTTTAGTGATCAAGTGGTTTAGTAATCAAGTGATCAAGTGGTTTAGCGATCAAGTGATCAAGTGGTTTAGTAGTTTAGCAACTACTTAGCCACTTAACTACTTAGCTACTTAACTACTTACCCACTTAACTACTTAACGAGTACCTTGATGGCCCGGGGAAGCAAGTCCAGGCTAACCGGCAGTTCGCTGAGGAAGTCCCCGTCTGCATAAGAGCAGTATGGCGCGTCACAATCGATGGTGATGCGACTGGTGCGGAAGGTTTGAACTTTGGGGTGATGAATATGGGTTCCTTTGTAGACGGTGGGGAAAGCCCGGATGAACTCCATTCGGCTCAGATCACCGATAATCACAACGTCGAAGCGGCCATCGTCGGGAAGCGCTTGGGGGGCAACGAAGAGGCCGCCGCCATAGTAGCGGGAGTTCCCCACCGCCACCATCATGGCTTTCCCTTGCCAAGTTCCCCCATCATGGCGAAGGGTAAACTGGGCGGAGCGGAAGGTGGCCAGCTTGACAAAGATGGCCACCAGGTAAACAAGGTTTCCCTTGAACCAGCGGATGCGGTTGGCATAGCGGTTGACCTCCGCATCGAATCCCGCCCCTGCCACGTTCAAGAACATTTTACCGTTTGAGGCCACACCTACGTCCAAGTCGGCTGGACGCCCCGAAAGGAGCACCTGGCAGGCATCCAGGGGGTCGGCGGGGATTCCCAAACCATGAGCCAAGTCGTTGCCGCGACCCATCGGCAAGATGCCAAACACTGGAGTACACCCGCCCCCTCCGGCAGCCATTGTTTTGTCCTTCTCCAGCATGGCAGTGGCGACAGCCTGGCAGGTGCCGTCCCCACCGCCGGCGACGACCAATTGAAAGCCATCGGCGACGGCTTGGCGGGTTAACTCGGCCGGCGCTGAAGGCGATTCCGAGATATGCAGGGTATAGTCTAATCCCAGGCTCTTGAGTCGGGCTTCGATGGAGGGGACCAGCTTCAGTCCCTTGCCTCGTCCGGCGGTGGGGTTGACGATGATAAAGGTCTTCATCTGCGGTGGCCGGTGGCGTGAAAGCCAATCGGCCGGAACACCCTGCCGGGGGCTGTTCTGCTGCCACGGGCTGTTATGCTGCCACGAGTTTTCAACATTGTCGTTCTCCTATCTATGGTCTTCCCTTCCTCGCCGCATTATCCCGGCTTAGGACTGGTTTGACAAGGGTGAGGGCCGTTTCTACACTTAAGGGGGATAGATTTCCGGATTGACCGGAGGTCATGTTTGTCTCCATAAAGGAAGGCTCATGAGCAAGAAACGCATTCTCACCGGCGACCGCGCCTCGGGCAGCCTGCACCTTGGTCATTACGTCGGATCGATTATCAACAGGCTGAAGTTGCAGGAGGAATACGACTGCTACTTTATAATCGCTGACTATCATGCCTACACCACCCTTTACGAGAAGCCGAAGGAGGTGCGCGCGGCCAGCCGCAGCATCTTCGTCGACTACTTGGCAGTGGGCCTGGATCCGCAGAAGTGTACTCTCTTCGTGCAGTCCATGGTTCCGGAACATTCTGAGCTCTACCTGCTCTTTGGGATGCTGGTCACCATCGCCCGGGCTCAACGCATCCCCACTCTCAAGGACAAGTTGGACGACCTTCACTTGGAAGAAAGCCTGGCCTCACTCGGCCTTCTCGGTTATCCGGTCCTGCAAGCCGCTGACATCCTGGTCTACAAGGCCGATCTGGTCCCGGTCGGGGACGATCAGCTTTCCCACCTGGAGTTGACGCGGGAGATCGCCCGCCGTTTCAACTACCTCTATGGCCCCACTTTCCCTGAGCCGGAAGCCCTGCTTTCCCAAGTCTCCCGGCTCCCCGGCCTGGACGGCCAAAAGAAGATGAGCAAGAGCCTGGGCAACGACATCGCTCTCATGCACTCCAGCGAAGAAGTGACGGAACGAGTCCGCTCGATGGTCACCGATCCGACCAAGATCCGCAAGAGTGACCCCGGCCACCCCGAGATCTGCACGGTGCATGCTTTTCACCGCGCCTTCAACCCTGAGGGGGCGGAGGAGATCGCCGCTGCCTGTCGTGCCGGCCGGCTGGGTTGCGTGGAAGACAAGCGCAACCTGGGGGCTTTTCTGAATGCTTTCCTGGATCCTATCCGAACCCGGCGTCAAGAGCTGTTGACCCAACCGCAGCGTTTGGCTGAACTGCTGAGCTATGGATGCGGCAAAGCACGGAGGACTGCCGCTCTAACAATGGCCGAGGTGCGGGAGAAGATGCAACTGGGCGACCATCTTTTCTGGTAACACCCTGCCGGGGGCTATCAAGTGATTAAGTGGTTT